>JANSYF010000104.1 GCA_024742575.1 Paracoccaceae bacterium
CGCTCGAAGATCGCCCGCCGACACGTCTTTCCGTGTGATTTCAACTGCCATCAAAGCCTCCATCGTTTGAAGACAGTGATTCAGATTTTTCTGCAGAAGGGAATCCTCTGCGAGTCAAACAATCAGGCCGTTGGTATTATTCTTCACTATTTTAATTGACAATGTCAGTAACAATGATAATAACAGTGTTGGCAAGTGGGAATGCAACACCGGTCTACCTTGCTGAAGCCTGCTTCCGCCCTTTGATATCCCCAACCTCAAGGGACGGAAGCAGGACTTTCCTAGCCACGCTCACGGACAGATAAGGCCGGACAACGTTTGCCCGGCCTTATTCATTTTAGATCAAGTCTTGGTTAAAAAGCCCTTAGAGGATGCCCTCGTAAATCGGGCCGAGTGTTTCGGTCTCAAACAGGGACGACACCGAAGTACCATTCCAGATGTTCAAAATCGCCTGCGCAAACATCGGTGCGGTCGGAACAATGCGAATGTTCTTTGCGGTGGCGACCGCTTCTGTCGCCTGAATTGAATCGGTAATGACCAGCGATTTCATAACCGAATTTGTGATCCGCTCGACCGCGGGCCCGGACAGAACGCCATGTGTAATGTAAGAATGAACTTCAGTCGCGCCGTGTTCCATGAGCACCTCGGCGGCTTTGCACAGCGTTCCAGCCGTATCGCAGATGTCATCCACGATAATGCACTTTTTGTTCGTCACATCACCAATCACAGTCATCTCGGCGATTTCACCGGGCTTTTCGCGGCGTTTGTCCACGATGGAAAGCGGTGCATTGATCCGCTTGGCCAATTCGCGTGCACGTGCCACACCGCCAACGTCCGGCGACACGACCATCACATCCGATGTATCACCTTTGAACTGCTCAATAATATCCAGTGCAAAAATCGGCGACGCGTACAGGTTGTCCACCGGGATGTCGAAGAAGCCCTGGATCTGCGCGGCGTGCAGATCCATCGTCAAAACCCGTTCAATGCCCGCCTCGGCGATCATGTTTGACACCAACTTGGCTGTGATCGGCGTCCGTGCCTTGGAGCGACGATCCTGACGCGCATAGCCGAAATACGGTATGACGGCAGTGATGCGGGCGGCTGATGACCGACGCAAGGCGTCAGACATGATGAGCAACTCCATAAGGTTGTCATTGGCCGGGTTAGAAGTCGGTTGGATGATGAACATGTCCTCACCGCGGACATTTTCGTAAACTTCAACAAAGATTTCCTGATCGTTGAACCGCTCAACCCGCGCGTCGACCAGACCGACGCTCATCCCGCGATACATGGTCATCCGCCGTGCGATCGCCTTGGCAAGTGGCATGTTTGCATTGCCGGAGATCAGTTTAGGTTCATCTATGCTGGGCATGGTGGCAGGCTCCGTTGGCAGGCGGTTATGACAGATTCGTGACGTTGCGCTCGCCTTAGCATGGGCCTACCGTCGCGCAAAGCAACTGACGCCCGGAGGGACCAAATGGCCCACATTGATTACTTTTTCTCAACACTCTCACCATATGCGTATCTTGCGGGCACCCGGATGGAGAGCGTAGCGGCGAAACATGGCGCAACGGTCACGTACAAGCCTCTTGATGTTGTGGCATTGTTCGGACGTACAGGTGGTACACCGCCAAAAGAACGGCACCCTAGCCGGCAGCAGTTGCGCGCACAGGAACTGACTCGTCAGTCGAAAAAGCTGGGCTTGCCGCTAAACCTGCAACCTGCCTTCTGGCCGACAAACGGCGCGCCTTCGTCTTACGCCATCATTGCCGCGCAAAACGCCGGAGGCGGCGATCTGGGTAAGCTGGTGCATGGCTTTCTGCGTGCTGTTTGGGCCGAAGATAAAGACATCGCACAAGATGACGTTGTTCGCGCAACGCTCAAGGACGCAGGGTTCGACCCGGCACTTGCCGACAGCGGTTTGCTTAGCGGTGCGGAAACCTATGCGGCCAACCTCGAAGAGGCGGCATCGCGTGGTGTCTTTGGTGCTCCATTTTACATCGCTGACAATGACCAACGCTTTTGGGGGCAAGACCGGATCGAGGATCTGGAAATGCATCTTGCCGGGAAACTTTGATGCTCGACGACCTGAAAGGTGGGTTCCCGGTTTTCGTTCGATCTTTTGGCAATGGTCCAGAACCGGCGCTGCTGTTGCATTGTGCGCTGGCACATTCCAAGATCTGGACGCCTTTGGCGTTGCGGCTGTCGGACCGCATGTCCATGACAGCACCGGATATGCCAGGCCATGGGCGCAGCGCCCCATGGGACCGCAGATCTGATCTGCACGATCAGGTCACGGCGATCGCAAAGGACTGTCTCGGCGATGGCGGGCATGTCATTGGTCACAGCTTTGGCGCAACCGTGGCGTTGCGCCTTGCGATGGAAGAACCGGACAAGGTGCGCAGCCTCACGTTGATTGAACCTGTGCTTTTTGCGGCGGCGCGGGAAAGTGATGCCGACATCTTTCAAAACTACCTCGATAGCGCGAAATCGTTCGGTGCTGCATTGGATCAGAAAGAGTGGGCCCTTGCGGCCGCAGAGTTTATCCGAATTTGGGGCGACGGTCGCCCGTGGGAGACACTCAGCGAAAAAGAGAAATCGCAGTTCGCTGTGCAGATGCCCTTCATTCGGGAAACACAACCTTGCTTGGTCGCGGACGCCAACGGGATTTTGACAGAAGGGCGTCCCGAGGCAATCGGGTGTCCGACGCAATTGATCCGGGGTGGCGCGACAGAACCTGTGATCGCGGCCATTCATCAGACCCTCACAAGACGGATACCAAGGGCGGTCGACACCGTCGTCGATGGAGCCGGGCATATGGTTCCCATCACGCATCCCGATGCGGTTGCGCGCCTCATTGGTGAGATGATCCAGGGCTGACCCCTTGCAAGCATCGGTTTGGTGCGCCATCTACGCCTTGACCGGATGACAAATGCGACAGGAGACGTAGATGATCGAACTTGGACAAGGCCCGGCTAATGCCGATCTGATCAAGGACGTGTCTCAGGATGCGTTCATGGCCGAAGTCGTTGATGGGAGCATGGAAACCCCTGTCATCGTGGATTTCTGGGCACCATGGTGCGGCCCCTGCAAAACGCTGGGTCCAATTCTCGAAGCCGAAGTGACAAGTGCGCGAGGCGCAGTCAAAATGGCCAAGGTGAACGTAGACGAGGCGCAAGGTCTGGTACAGGCTTTGGGCCAACAGGGTTTGCCAATCCAGTCGATCCCAACGGTTGTGGCCTTTGTCAAAGGTCGCCCCGTCGACATGTTTCAAGGGGCGCAGCCCGCATCGGAGATCAAGGCGTTTGTCGAACGCGCCGTCAAAGCGGCAGGCGGCGATGCCAGCGGTGGTCTGGATGATGCGGTCGAAGCGGCTGACGAAATGCTCGAGTCGGGCGCGGCTGCGGATGCGATGCAAACTTTTGCGGCTGTGCTGGAAGAAGACCCTCTACATGCACGCGCCTACGCTGGTTTGGTGCGTTGTGCGATCGCAGCAGATGATCTTGAACAAGCCGAAGCCATTCTGAACGGCGCACCGGCAGAGATTTCCGGCAAACCTGAATTGGAAGCGGTTCATGCGCAGTTAGAGCTTGCCAAACAAGCCAGCAACTCCGGCCCGGTTGCAGAACTCTTAGCTACGGTTGAGGCCGATCCCGACAACCATCAAGCGCGCTTTGACCTAGCGCAGGCGCTGTATTCCAAAGGCGACGGGCAAGCCGCAGTTGACCAATTGCTTGAACTGTTCCGGCGTGATCGCGAATGGAATGATGGGGCGGCGAAAGTGCAACTGATGACAATCTTCGATGCGCTGAAACCCAACGATCCGGTGGCTTTGAATGGGCGTCGAAAATTGAGCTCGATGATATTTGCCTGAACGATTGGTCAAGCTACGTCGTCTGACATGACAAAAGTCACTGAATTGCCGGGGGCTATCCCTGTGTTTCCGTTGCCCGGGGCGCTTTTGCTGCCTCGTTCACGGCTTCCGTTGCACCTTTTCGAGCCGCGCTACCTGCAAATGCTTGAGGATGCTCTCAAAACACCCGCCCGTTTGATTGGTATGGTGCAACCCAACGCGCGGCCAAATGGCGACAAAGATGCTTTGCATCGCATTGGTTGCGCGGGGCGTGTCACTCAGTTTTCTGAAACTGAAGATGGACGTTACATGGTCACCCTTGGTGGGATATCGCGCTTCCGGATCGTTGAGGAAGTAGAAGGGTTCACGCCCTATCGGCGGTTTGAGGTGAATTGGGACGGGTTCGATCGCGATCAAGGCGGCCCGGAGCATGACAGCAATTTTGATCGGGATGGGTTTCTTGATCTGCTTGATCGTTATTTCGCGGCACGTGACCTATCTGCGGATTGGGACACACTCAAAGATGCCGACAACGAATTGCTGATCAATTCGCTTTCGATGTTGCTGGACTTCGAACCAGAAGAAAAACAGGCGCTTCTTGAAGCACCTTCCCTATCTACGCGCCGCGAGACGCTTGTGACTTTGATCGAATACGCGCTGCGCGGCGGCCAGTCTGAGGACATTCTGCAATGACCGAAACGCCCGGTTTCGACCGCAAAATGCTTGAGGCGCTGGTTTGCCCGCAAACGCAGGGGCGTCTGGAATATGACGCGGCCCGGCAGGAACTGGTCAGCCATTCCGCGCATCTTGTCTACCCGATCCGGGATGGCATCCCGATCATGCTGATCGACGAAGCGCGCGAAATTGACTGAACGCCTATCCTGAATTGACAGCCACTTTTCCCTGCGATACCTCGCCGATCTTTCAGGCATGCGAGAGACAGAATGGCACGCAAACGCAAAGGGCGCGATATTTCCGGATGGCTGGTGGTGGACAAGCCCGCTGGCCTGACCTCAACCGCTGTTGTCAACAAGGTTCGTTGGGCGTTTGATGCTAAGAAAGCGGGCCATGCCGGAACGCTCGACCCTGAAGCGACAGGCGTTCTGGCTGTGGCCTTGGGGGAAGCAACCAAAACGGTTCCTTATATCACCGATGCTCTCAAAGCGTACGAGTTCACCGTAAGGTTCGGGCAGTCAACCCGTACGGATGACGCCGAAGGCGACGTGATTGCGACGTCCGAACTGCGTCCTACAGATGACGAGATCAAGGAAGCGCTGCATCATTTCGTTGGGGATATCCAACAGGTTCCGCCGCAGTTCTCGGCAGTCATGATTGACGGCGAACGCGCTTATAAACGCGCGCGTGATGGTGAGGAAATGGAGATCGCCGCGCGCCCGTTATTCGTGGACGAATTAACCCTTCTCGACAGGCCCGATCCGGACCACGCCGTATTGCTGCTGGTGTGCGGCAAGGGTGGGTACGTTCGCTCGATCGCGCGCGATCTGGGTGAGGCGTTGGGGTGCTTTGGTCATGTCCTGCGGCTACGACGGGTTTGGTCGGGCCCGTTTGACGCCGAAGATGGCCTCAGCCTCGAGCGGATCGACGAACTTGCCAAAACGCCGGAACTGGACGAGTATCTGCGCCCCTTGGAGGAAGGTTTGGCTGATCTGCCAGAATTGACCTGCACACCAGAAGCAGCCGTGAAATTGCGCAACGGTAATCCGGCGATGGTGATCGCATCCGGGGTCGAATACGGTGATGAGTGTTGGGTGTCTTGCGATGGGGAGCCTATCGCAGTGGGGCGTTATAAGTCAGGTGAAGTGCATCCATCGCGCGTTTTCGTTGCTGCATGACCAACTTCCCGGCAGAGCTAAACGAGTCTTTGGTTCACCGGAGCCATGAAACCCAAGGGTGTCTGTCGCAGGTCTGGTATTCGCGGTGTGAGCGCTACCGTTATGGACTTTCCCGAGTCTGGGACGATGCCAAGCCCGCGCTTTTGTTCATCATGCTGAACCCATCCACTGCAGACGAGCACCGCAATGACCCAACGGTCGCGCGGTGCGAGACGCGCGCGCGTTCTATGGGGTTTGGCAGTGTCATGGTGGCAAACCTGTTTGCCTATCGCGCAACTCGCCCAGAAGATTTGAAACAGGCGATCTCGCCCGTGGGCGACGCTAACGATGCCATCTTGGACCACTGGACCCACGTTGCGGGGATGACACTTGCCGCTTGGGGCGTGCACGGCAGCCATCAAGGGCGAGCATCTGAACTGGCGCGGCGGATCACGGGGCCTCTGTATCATTTGGGGCTGACCAAACACGGGCATCCCCGCCATCCGCTCTATGTGGCATTTGCGACAACGCCCAAAGAATGGTGCTTCAAAGATCGCTACCCGGAAGTTTGAGCCTTCGCACGTCAAGCTTTGATCCAAGGTGGATAGTGTTTCTGCTGGATGGCGTATTTGCTGCGAAAGTGCCCACCAACAATCTTGTTGGCAAAACGCGATATGCCAAAGGTCTTCAATCGGCGCCCTGACAATGCGAGATCAAGGCAAGGATAAAGGCCTTCCCAAGCTGAAGTTTATCGCCTATACGCCCGCATCCGCACAGTTTGCGGAGATTCTCCATGGGCCCTGCTGGACGACATCCCGGCTTGTGCCATTCACACAAACCTTCGAAAGGAGACCCCGATGTCGATTACCGTTGAAGAAAAGAACCGACTGATCAAGGAATTCGCGACCAAAGACGGCGACACCGGTTCGCCCGAAGTCCAGGTTGCAATCCTGACAAGCCGCATCTCGACCCTGACAGAGCACTTCAAGACCCACAAAAAAGACAACCATTCGCGTCGTGGTCTGCTCAAGCTGGTGGCTCAGCGCCGTAAGCTTTTGGATTATACCAAAGCCAAGGACGAAGCGCGCTATCAGAACCTGATCCAGCGTTTGGGTATCCGCCGCTGATATATTTGGATCGTCTCCTGCTTGGTGCGGGAACTTTCCTTATCGAGCCGTGCAATCCGTTGCACGGCTTTTTCTTTTGTCGCTATCAAAAGCGGTTTATTCCGTTGGTGCTTATCTAGGCAGTACACCCATTAATTCTTGTTTGACTGTATAGGTTTGTGATTCACTCCCGGGCGAACATCGGGCGGGAGGATGCAAGTGGCACGATCAGACATGAGCGATCTTGAATGGGAATTCATCAAGGCGGTCTTGCC
>JANSYF010000013.1 GCA_024742575.1 Paracoccaceae bacterium
CGTGAGCAAAACACCCGGTCCCTTTCCGAACCCGGCCGTTAAGTGCCACCGCGCCAATGGTACTGCGACTCAAGTCGTGGGAGAGTAGGTCACCGCCAAACCTAATAAAATCCCCTTATATCTCTCATAACGGTCAATACCCCAAACAAGCCAATAAGCACTGCAATTAATTGATTGCGTGTGCTTTTGTCGTTTGCCGTGTAGGGCACAACTGTCGCCAAAAAAATGAAAGGCCGCAACGAATGCGGCCTCTAATCATACGGTTGCGACAGGTATTCGACCAACGCCGTGCGCGTGCCGCTTTCCCAGATCAAGGCCAGCCAGCCTTCAAACGCGGTCGCGAAACTGTCATGTTGCGCGAGGTCGCCGTAAATTTGTGACTGTTGCAACCATTCAGACGGCGTCGTCCGGGCACGTTCTGCGACGGTGACAAGATCTGACCAAATTGGGTCGTTCGCTTCGATCACACTGCCATCTTCTCGGGTGCCATGACACATTCGCGCCCAGAGTGCTTCGGTCAGAGCAAGACCCGATACGACGGTGCCGGCTGACAGCGCATCGCGCAGGATAGGCAGGATGAACCCAGCATGACGCGAAGAACCATCAAAAGCCACACGCCGCGTCGTGTCGTGTATTTCAGGGTTGGAGAAGCGCCGCGTGATCAGGTCAAGATAGGCATCCGGTGTGATCCCGGGGACAGCTGTGACGTGCGGCGCGATTTCTGTGATTTGCACCTTGCGGAAAAACGGCGCAATTTGCGGATCAGTCATACATGCGGCAATCGTCGGCAGACCAAGGATTTCGCCGGCATTGGCCAAAACCTGATGCCCCGCATTCAACATGCGAATTTTCATCGCCTCATAGCTGTGCACGTCCTGTGTCAGGGTCGCACCGACGAGGTCCCAAGCTGGGCGCCCTTGGCAGAAATCGTCTTCAATCACCCACTGCCGGAAATTCTCATGCGTGACTGGGGCGGCGTCTTTGACGCCTAATGCCAAAGCGCGTTTGCGTTCTGCGTCACCTGTGGCGGGTACGATGCAATCCACCATGGAGTTCGGAAAACTGGCTTCGCTGTCGATCCAACCTGCCAGCGCGGGGTCGATTCCACGGGCCAGCCCGATAAGGGTCTGCCGAAGGATCGTCCCATTGCCTTGGAGGTTGTCACAGGACTGCCCGGTGAAGGGCGCGTGCCCGGCCTGTTTGCGATTGCGCAGCGCTGCAACCATCGCGCCAAAGGCAGTACGGGGCGTGTCGGGATGCGCGATATCATGAACGATGTCCGGGTGCGCCATATCCAGCGCGCCACTCGCATCGCGGTAATAGCCACCTTCCGTCACGGTCAGCGACACGATGCGGATCTGTGGATCGCTCATTGCGGTGATCAGCGCGCGGTGGCCATCTTCGACAGGCACAAAATCAATCATTGAGCCGATGACTTCTGCCGAGATGCCTGCTGGATCAAGTTCGATCAGTGTGGTCAGGCAATCCTGCGCCAACAGGCTGTCGCGCATTCGGGCGTCGCCGGGGCGCACACCTGCGCCGATGATGGCCCAGTCAAGGGCTAGACCTTGCTGCATTAGACGGTGGAGATACCACGCCTGATGACCGCGGTGAAAATTACCCAAACCAATATGCACGATACCAGGCGTCAGGTCCGCACGTCTATAGGTCGGACGGCCGACACCGGCAGGCAACTGGTCCAGAGTATCCAGAGACAGCGCCACTGCTGTGCTTCGGGTTTTCTGTTTCAGCTCATCCATTGGCCACCATCCACGTTGTAGCATTGCGCGACGATGTATTTTGCATCATCGCTGGCAAGAAAGACGGCCATTCCCGTCAGGTCATCAGCGGTGCCCATACGTCCGTATGGAACAGAGGCTCCGACTTCGCGTTTCTTTTGGCCTGGGGCCTTGTTCTCATATTTGGCAAAGAACGCATCCACACCGTCCCAGTGTTCGCCGTCCACCACTCCGGGCGAAATGGCGTTCACGTTGATACCGTGCTCAATCAGGTTCAGGCCCGCTGATTGGGTCAGCGAAATGATCGCCGCCTTGGTCGCGCAATAGACTGCAACCAGCGGCTCACCGCGACGGCCTGCCTGACTGGCCATGTTGATGATCCGCCCCTTGATCCGTTGGTCGATCATGTGGCGCGCCACGGCTTGCAGCGTAAACAGCGTCCCTGCAACATTGATATCAAAGGTCCGCGCGTATTCTGCACGGGTGATCTCGGTGATCGGGGCGGCTGTAAAGATTGCGGCATTATTGATCAGGATGTCGATTTGGCCAAGTTGATCGACGCATGCCGCAACGGCGCTGTCGATGCTGGCCTGATCCGTCACATCCAAATGAATGGCAACCGCTTGGTCGCCGATCTGGGATGCGGTTTCTTGTGCGCGGGGTAGGTCGATATCTGCGATCGCCACGCGCGCGCCCTCGGCGACATAGCGTTCAGCGAAGGCGCGACCGATGCCGCGCGCTCCGCCTGTGATCAATGCAGTTTTGCCGTTCAACCGCATCACTCGATCCGCAGCCCTTGCGCATCGAACTTGTGCATCTGGTCAAGCTGTGGCGTCAGGTAGATCGTGTCGCCATGCCGAACCGAGATGTCGCCGGTGATCCGGACGGTGACCATGTCGGCCAAACCGGTTTCGTGTACGTGGATAAACGTGTCAGAGCCAAGATGTTCGGCCACACCGACCTTGCCTTTCCATGTGCCATCACTCATCGACACATCGATATGCTCGGGCCGTATACCTGCGGACACTCCGCCGTATTTCTGGGCTTCCGCGCCACCAAAGATGTTCATTTTCGGCGATCCGATAAAGCCCGCCACAAACTCGTTGCGCGGTTTGTGGTAAAGCTCCAGCGGGCTGCCGACCTGCTCGATATGACCTGCGCGCAGAACGACGATCTTGTCTGCCATGGTCATGGCTTCGACCTGATCGTGTGTCACGTAGATCATGGTTGTCTTGAGGCGTTCGTGTAGTTCGCTGATCTCGAGCCGCATGCCGACACGCAGGGCGGCATCAAGGTTCGACAGCGGTTCGTCGAACAGGAACGCGGCGGGTTCGCGTACAATCGCACGGCCAATCGCAACGCGCTGACGCTGACCACCAGACAACTGCCCCGGACGACGGTCCAGATAATCGGTGAGGTTCAGAACGGAGGCCGCGTTGTTGATCCGCTTGTCGATCTCAGCAGGGTCCATCTTCGCCATCTTTAGTGGGAAGGCGATGTTCTTGCGCACCGACATATGCGGATAAAGCGCATAGGATTGGAACACCATCGCCAGACCGCGTTTGGCAGGCACAAGGTCAGTGGCATCTTTTCCGTCGATCTCGATATGGCCGGTGGTGATGTCCTCAAGCCCTGCGATCAGACGCAGAAGCGTGGATTTCCCGCAGCCAGAAGGTCCGACGAAGACTGTGAACTCTCCGTCACCGATGGTCAGATCCAAAGGTGGGATGACCTGTACGTCGCCAAAGCTTTTGGTGACCTGTTTGAGTGTAATTTGTCCCATGGGTCAGGTTCCTTGTTTCAGGTCTTTATTTGACGGCGCCGAATGTGAGGCCGCGGACAAGTTGTTTCTGGCTGAACCAGCCAAGAATGAGGATCGGGGCAATGGCCATGGTCGAGGCCGCGCTGAGTTTTGCGAAGAACAAGCCTTCCGGGCTGGAATAGCTGGCGATGAAGGCTGTCAGCGGGGCTGCATTCACAGCTGTGAGGTTCAGCGTCCAAAAAGCTTCGTTCCAGGCAAGGATGAAGTTCAGCAACATGGTGGAGGCGATACCGGGAATGGCCATCGGCGTGAGGATATAAAGCACCTCTTCCCTTAGCGTCGCCCCATCCATCCGCGCCGCTTCGAGGATCTCGACCGGGATTTCGCGGAAGTATGTGTACAGCATCCAGACGATGATCGGCAGATTGATAAGCATCATCACGATCACCAGACCGGCACGGCTGTCCAGTAGACCAAGCTGAATGAACAGCAGGTAAATCGGATACAGCACGCCCACCGCAGGCAACATCTTGGTCGACAGCATCCAAAGCAGGATATCTTTCGTCCGGCGTGAGGGCACAAAGGCCATTGACCACGCCGCAGGGACAGCAACGATCAGGCCAAGGATGGTGGACCCACCCGCGATCAGGATCGAATTCCAGAGGAAGCGCGCATAGTTCGAGCGCTCCATCACGATACTGTAGTTTTCGAGCGTCCAATCAAAGCCGAGGAAGATCGGCGGGCTGGCAATCGCCTGCGCTTCGGTTTTGAAGCTGGTCAGGATCGTCCAGAGGATCGGGAAGAAAATCAGCAGTCCAATCGCCCAGGCAAAGCCGGTGTTGATCAGTTTGCGGCGGGAAGAAACAGAACGGGCCATGATCAGTTGTCCAGGTTCTTGCCGACGATCCGCATCAGGAAGATCGCGACGATGTTAGCGAGGATGATGGCATAGACACCACCGGCTGAACCAAGTCCGACATTCTGACTTTCAAGCACACGCTGGAAGATCAGGTAAGACAGGGTACGGGTTCCGAACGCGCCGCCCGTAGTGACGAAAATCTCGGCAAAGACTGCCAGAAGGAAAATCGTCTGAATCAGGATCACGATGGTAATCGCGCGGCTCAGGTGCGGAAGAATGATGTAGAAAAAGCGCTTCAGATGCGGGGCGCCATCCATTTCGGCGGCCTCCAACTGTTCGCTGTCCAGCGACTGGATCGCAGTCAGCAGAATGAGCGTTGCAAAGGGCAACCATTGCCAGCTGACAATCATGATGATCGACGGCATCGCAGCGTCCGACAGCCAACTCACCGGATCAGCCCCGAAGAACCGCCAGAGATGGGCAAAGAGGCCGTTCACCGGATCCATGAACATGTTTTTCCAAACAAGCGCAGACACGGTCGGCATGACAAAGAAAGGTGCGATCACAAGAATACGGACAACACCTTGGCCCCACATCGGCTGGTCGAGTAAGAGCGCCAGAAGAATACCAAGACACACGGTGATTACGAGAACACCCAACACGATGATCAGGGTCGTCTGAACCGCAGGCCAAAAGGCGCTTGAGGTGACAAAACGCACGTAGTTGTCAAAACCGGTCCATCCCTTATCACCGCCACGCAAGGGCAGATATGTGCGGAATGAGAACCACAATGTCATGATCAGCGGGACCAACATCCAGCCCAGAAGCAGAACAACTGCCGGGGCCATCATCAGTCGGGCCGCAGATCGGGAAGCCTTTGTTGCCATTTGGGGTCATCTCCTCCGTTGACAGACTGCTGGTTTCAGCGGTGTCAGAATACGGCATCTTGCGGGTTTTTGGGTAGGTTTTGGGGCCAGAGGGCGGCGAACGCGCCGCCCTCTGGTCTACAAAGCTAAGACTTAGCGGTAGCCAGCGGCTTCCATTGTCTCGTTTGTGATCGCCTGAGCTTTCGCAAGGGCTTCGTCGACAGTCTGCTGGCCGGCATAGGCTGCAGAGAATTCCTGGCTGACTTCTGTTGCCATACCAGCAAATTCGGGGATCGCCACGAACTGGATACCGACATAAGGCACCGGCTTTACAGTCGGGTTGGTCGGATCCGCTGCATTGATCGAGTCGAGTGTCATCTGTGCGAACGGAACTTCCTGATATTCAGGTGTTTCGTAGAGCGACGTCCGCGCACCCGGAGGAACGTTTGCCCAACCTTCGTTGGCTGCAACCAGTTCGATGTAGTCCTTGGATGTGGCCCACTCGATGAACTCTTTTGCAGCAGCTTCTTTCTGAGTACCTGCCGGGATGGCAAGTGCCCAAGCCCAAAGCCAGTTGGCGCGCTTTTCAACGCCTTCTGCGTTCGGTGCCAGTGCGAAACCAACGTGGTCTGCAACGGTGGAGTCGTCGCCTGTGACAAAGGATGCCGCAACAGTCGCGTCAATCCACATGCCACACTTGCCTTGGTTGAACAGCGACAGGTTCTCGTTAAAGCCGTTTGTCGCGTAGCCCTCGGGGCCGTAGTCGTTCATCAGGTTGACGTAGAAATCCAAAGCGGCTTTCCACTCAGGCTGATCGAACTGCGCGTTCCAGTCTTCGTCGAACCAGCGTGCGCCGAACGAGTTGCCTGTGACAGTGATGAACGCGCCGCCTTCACCCCAACCGGCCTTACCACGCAGGCAGACGCCGTTGATGTCTTCAGCAGGATTGTCCATTGCAGCCGCGGCTTCGCGGATGAACTGCCATGTCGGAGCTGTTGGCATTTCCAGACCAGCTGCTTCCATCAGGTCTGTGCGGTACATGACCATGGAGCTTTCGCCATAGAACGGTGCCGCGAACAGCGTGCCGTCGTGAGACAAGCCGTTGCGCATCGCAGGCAGGATATCGTCAACGTCGTACTCAGCCGATAGATCGTCCAGCGCAACGAGCCAGTCATTGGCGCCCCAGATTGGCGTTTCGTACATGCCGATTGTCATGATGTCGAACTGACCGCCCTTGGTGGTGATGTCCGTTGTCACACGCTGGCGAAGAACGTTCTCTTCCAGCGTCACCCACTCAACTTCGTGGCCAGTCTTGGCTGTAAAGTCGTCGGTATAACCCTGCATGCGGATCATATCGCCGTTGTTCACGGTTGCGATGGTGATGGTTTCAGCTTGTGCTGCTGCAACTGTTACAAGTGACAGAGCTGTTGCCGCACGAAGTGCGTTACGAAGGTACATCCGAATCCTCCCTGATGTTGGATACCTAGGCATACAAAACACCAGAAGATTTACCCGCGTCAATCAAAATTTTACTCGCGTAAATTTTATTACGCAGAATCTCGCATGATCAAGCGTGCTGGAAACAGACTTTCTGTCCTGTTTTCAAGGCGTCCACCGCTTTCGATCAGTCGAAACAGGGTCTCAACTGCGTTGTCGGAAACAGCGGTGTAATCATGGGCTGCGGTCGTCAATGACGGGCAGGTAAAGCGGGAAAACGGGTGATCATCGTGTGATGCGACTCGCAATTGGCACTCCGGTCCTCGTCCGACTCGCACGCCACTCTCGTAACAAGCCGATAGAAAACCGATCGCCAGACGGTCATTGCTGCACAACACCGTGTTCGTCGGGAGCGATTTTTCCGCCAAGACCTGAAATCCGCCCTGACGTCCGATCTCTTCAAAGCCCCAGCCGGTGCCGTCGATCTTGACCACATGTGGTTCAAGCCCCAGCCGCTCCATCATCGACAGATACGCGATGCGCCGTTTGTTGGCGTTCGGGTTAGCCGGGGTACGCATCTCGAAGAAACACGGCGTCTCGCCGGTTCGGCTTAGGTATTCGACGGATTGTGACACAAAGCTATGGTTGTCAGACCCGACAAACGCTTCGCCCATGCCTTCGATATTACTGTCGAACAGAACCGTCGGCACATGTTTGCAAAAGGTCTCGATGGCCGATTTGTCGGATTGTCTGCCAAGTGGGGCCAACAAAACCCCTGCCGGTTTCATCGACCGCAAACTGTCCAGAATGTCATTCTCATGCGCCTGATCGCCATGCGCGCTAAAAAGCGATGGTGTGAAGCCTGCTTCGATACAGCGCCCCTCGATCATCCGCACCATTTCACCAAAGAACGGGTCTGCAAGGTACGGCACCACGATGCCAATGTTCTTGGTCAGCTTCCGATTCTGGTTCATTGCATAGATGTTTGGTCGGTAGTCGTATTTCTCAAGCGCCGCTTCAATCCGCATCCGTGTGGTTTTGCGCACGCTGGTGGGGTCGTGAAAATACTTCGACACCGTTGGCCGGGAAATGCCGCTGATTGCGGCGAATTCTTCCATGTTCCGGATCTCGGGTTGCGACATGGTGGGCCTCTGGTTGCGTGACGGGGATCGGAGCGTGTGTCCGACAGTTTCTTATCGCGCGCAAAAAATCAATATTGCACGTAAAGAATGTGATCAGCGCGTCAATCCCTGCGAACAAAAGCAGCGCACACGGAGTTTGTTAAATTTTCGGCTGACTCAACGGTTTGAGCGCCCGATACAGCGCGCGGTAGCTCTGCAAGCGGTCGCTCAGGTCTTGGGCAGAGGTAGGTTCGAACCAATCTGCCACATCGGGCTGCTGCCCCAAATCCGACAGGCTCAACGCGCCCAAACCACAAGCCGCCAATCGAGCCGCCCCCAGTGCCGGGCCAGCATCCGATCCAACCGTCCGCCCAATTCGCTGTCCGGTTGTGTTAGCGATCAATTGCAGTAGGAAAGGCGACTTGCTGCCTCCGCCGATGGCCGCCAGATACGGCAGGTCCGCAATCGTGTCGCCGAAACTGTCCACCGCATCCGCAAAGGTAAAGGCAACCGCCTCAAGCACGGCACGGCACAAAGCGGCGCGCGAGGTTGTGTCTTCCAAACCAAAGAACCCGGCACGGATATGCGGATCGCCATGTGGGCTGCGTTCGCCAGTCAGGTAAGGCAGAAAGGATGGTACGCGGGCCGCATCGGCACGTTCCGCCAAGGCCACAACCTCGCCCGCGCTGATCTCCAATTGACCCGCCAACCATGCAATCGGTCGCGCACCATTCAGCATGGCCGCCATCTGATACCACCGCCTCGGCACGGTATGCGCAAAAGCGTGTACGTATTTCGCCGGGTTTGGATGATAGGCGTCGCCCGAAACGAACAACTGTCCCGAAGTCCCAAGCGAGATGAACCCGCGTCCCGCCTCAGTCGCGCCCAACGAAACCGCCCCTGTCGCCGCATCGCCACCACCGGCCACAACGGGAATGCCAGCGGGCAACCCGGTCTCCGCAGCTGCGGCAACCGTGACCTGACCTACCACTTCATGTCCATCGGCAAGACGCGGCAGCCATCCAATATCCGTAGCACTGGCAGCGGCAACCGAACTGCTCCAATCGCGCGCCGCCTGATCCAACCACAATGTCCCCGCCGCATCCGACCGATCCGTGGCAAGTTCACCATGTAGGCGAAGGCCGATGTAATCCTTGGGCAGCAGAATATGTGCGATCCGCGCATGAACGTCAGGCTCTTCTCGGGCCACCCACATCAGCTTGGGCGCGGTAAAGCCGGGCAGGGGCAGCACACCGGCAATGCTCCCGATCTCGGGCAACGCCGCTTGCAACCGTGCGCAATCCCCGGTCGAACGGCTGTCGTTCCACAGGATTGCCGGGCGCAAAATCTGACGCGCGCTGTCCAACAGCACTGCACCATGCATCTGCCCAGACAGGCCAATCCCCGTTACACCTGACAGCGGCACCGTTTTGGCAATCTCGGCCAGCGCTGCACAGGTTGCCACCCACCATGCGTCGGGTGCCTGTTCGGACCATCCCGGATATGGTGATTGTACCGTCAGATCCGCGGTGGCCGTTGCGTGAATCGCCGTGCCATTGGTGCAGATCACCTTGACCGCCGAAGTGCCTATGTCGATGCCCAAAAACATGCCGCAGCTTTACGTCAGCGCTAACATCGACGCAAGCGGCCTGATCATGTTCTGGAACTGGCACAACGCCGGAAGCCGGGCTAGATAAGACTGAACCAGAGGGAGGTGAGCATGAGCAGTCTTGACGCGAAATTCGCACGGCTGGGCGCAGACAACGCGCCGGGGCAGGAGGTGCGCCAGAATGCGGACGATCTGAAATCGGTGATGCGCGGAGATATCCTACCCGGCACACCAGTGGATTTCTCGCATGGCGATGTTGACGCGTTTCAGCCGACACCCGGCGCACGTGCCGCATGGGAAGCCGGGTTCGAAGAAGGCGGCGCGCAAGCCTATACCGAATATCGCGGGGCCGCTGCGATCCGCGCTGACGTGGCCGCCAGCCTTGCCGCCTTTACCGGCGCACCAGTCGATCCCGTGGATGAGCTGATCATCACCCCCGGCACCCAAGGCGCGTTGTTCCTTGCGCTTGGCGCTGTGGTGGATCGCGGCACCAAGGTCGCGATTATGGAGCCGGATTACTTTGCCAACCGCAAACTCGTCGCCTTCTTCGGCGGGGAAATCATGCCCGTCGCGCTCCACTACCACGAAGACGCCCCGCAGCGTGGCCCAGACCTTGGTCAGTTGGAAGCCGCGTTCAAAGCCGGGGCAGAGGTGCTGGTCTTCTCGACCCCCAACAACCCGACTGGCGTTGTGACCCCCGAAGACGCGATCACCGAAATCGCCCGCCTTGCGGCCGGGTACAACGTGACGGTGATTGTTGACCAACTCTATTCCCGCCTACGCTACAGCGGCGAAAGCTACACTCACATGCGCGCCTGCGCGGCACGGCCTGAAAACCTGATCACCATCATGGGACCATCGAAAACCGAATCTCTCAGCGGTTTCCGGCTTGGTGTCGCCTTCGGTTCGGCGTCCCTGATCGACCGGATGGAAAAACTGCAAGCCATCGTGTCCCTACGTGCTGCAGGCTACAGCCAAGCCGCGCTCAAGACGTGGTTCCACGAACCCGAAGGCTGGATGGACACGCGTATCGCGCAACATGAGGCGATCCGCGATGACCTTCTCAAGATCTTCCGCGACGCGGGCTTCCCCACAGCAAGCCCACAGGCGGGCAGTTACCTCTTTCCGGAACTGCCAAAACTGGTGGTCTCGCCCGAAGACTTCGCGCGCCTCTTGCGCCTTCAGGCCGGGGTCACGGTCACGCCGGGGTCTGAATTCTCACCGCACACGCGCTCAAGCGTGCGCTTGAACTTCTCGCAGGATCACGCGGCCTCTGTCGCCGCAGCACATAGAATTGTCGAAATGGTCGAAAGGTACCGGGCATGAAAATCGGAATAGCAGGATTGGGCGCCATCGGGCTGCACGTCGCACAGGAACTGGATCGCGGCGGCATCCCCGGCTGCGAATTGGGCGGTATCAGCGCCCGCAATGCAGACCGCGCGGCCGAGGCCAACGCGACCCTGTCGAAACCCGCCCCGGTCTATTCCCTGAGCGAAATCGCAGATCATTGCGACATCGTCATCGAAACGTTGCCGCCACAGTTGTTTATGGATTTGGCGATCCCAACCATCGAAGCAGGCAAGGAACTGATCGTTCTATCCGCCAGCCAATTGATGGGCCAGGAGGCACTTTTGGAACGGGCCGCAGAAACCGGGGCCAAAATCCTCATCCCATCAGGCGCAATCCTCGGCCTCGACGCGATCAAGGGCGCGGCGGTCGGCAACCTCAAGTCGGTTGTGATCGAAACCCGCAAGCCCGTGCCGGGCCTCGCCAAGGCACCTTACGTGATCGACAACAACATCGACCTCAGCAACCTGACGGAACCAAAACTGGTTCTGGGCGGCGCGGTCACAGACGTCGCCAAGGTGTTCCCGGCCAACGTCAATGTCGCCGTCGCGGTCAGTCTTGCAGGCTTCGGCACCGACAAAACCCGGATGGAGGTCTGGGCCGACCCGACGCTGGAAAAGAACCAGCACACCGTCCGCGTGGTGTCGGACAGTTCAGATTTCACAATGACGATCCAGAACCGCCCGACCGAGGAAAACCCGGCAACTGGCAAGATCACCGCCCTCAGCGTGATCGCAATGCTGCGCCAGAAAACGTCGGTCCTTCAGGTCGGGACGTAAGGGATCAGTAGCCCAGACGCACATTAGAAGGGGACGCGCCCTGTTCAGCGGCGCTCCACCCCATCTGATCCAGCGTATAATCAGCGCCAACGGCGATCACGGCGATGGCGACAAATCCAAGTAGCATGGCTTTCACTGCGAACTCTCCTCAGGCGCGGTTGTTTTGCGCAGATAGGTCACAAGATCGGCGCGGTCCTGCGCCCCTGTGATCCGCTGCATCGGCATCTTGGTGCCGGGAATGTAATGCTCTGGTCCGATATCGAAAAGAGCATCAATTGTGTCTTCGTCCCAAATAATATCCGACCCGTTCAGCGCGTTGGAATAGCTGTAATCCTCTACCGTGCCCGCTTGCCGCCCAAACAGGTCATACAGGCTTGGCCCGGCGCGCCGCGCACTGCCCGGCGTCAGGGTATGACATATCGAACATTTGCGCATGAACTGCCGCTCGCCATTGGGCATGGTGTCGGCGGCCTGCAGGAAAGACGGCGATCCGGTTGCCATTGGATCGGCTTCCCCCATTGCGGCAATGGGCCAGGAATACATGCGCGGGTCCAGCCCGCCAGCGTGGATGTTGCTACCATCACGCGAAAATGCCAGTGCCCAAACCGGGCCACGCTCCGTCGCACGGAAATCGCGGGCGATGCGCCAGTCTGGGGTGTCGACCACCATGATAAAGCCTTCGCCATCGCCCACGGCCAACATCTTACCATCCGGGCTGGTGGCCATCGACAGGATCGGACGACGCTCCAACGTCAGATCAGCTAGCGTGTCTCCGGTCGCGATATCCAGAACTCGCGTGCCGCCATCGACAGCGCCGTAGGCCAGCCAACCTGCGTCTTGGTTCAGCTCCAACTCGTTCACACCGAACCCGTGTTCGATCACGCGCTGGTGTTCGCTGTTGATGCTCAGATCCCAAAGCCGGATGCTGCCATCCGCAGACCCGGAATAAAGGCCCGCCCCGTCACCCGTGAAGGCGACGTCATTCACTGGCCCACTATGCCCGGTCAAAAATACGGGCGCGCCACCATCCGTGGGCCAAAGGCCAATGCTCCCGTCCCAACTGGCCGACGCCACCGTCGCCCCGTCGGGTGACAGGGCCAGCGATACGATCTTGCCCTTGTGCCCGTCCCAAACCGCCTCAACTGCGCCATCGCGGTTCCAGACCCGAACAGTGAAATCGTCACCCGCAGAATAAACCCGGCCATCCGGCGCAAAGAGCACGGCATTCACCGCCGCCTCGTGCCCGTCGAACCAAAGCGGACCTGAGTCCGACCAAAGCCCCACCGCGTTATCGAAACTCACCGTGGCAATCTGGTCGGTCTTGGACACGGCAATCCCCATGATGGGGCCGCCGTGGCCTTGCAGCGTAAAGAAGTCATCCGCGGCCCCGGTGGTCGCCCAGAGTAGAGCCGCAGATGTGGCCAAAGCCGTGCGCATATTACTCAGCAGGTGTGGCACCGCCGGGTGCCTTACCTTCGCGCTGCTTCACTTCCTCGACCCACAGACTGTGGTGCTCTTTGGCCCACTGTTCCTCAACCATGCCAGAGCCCATCGCGTCGTAAGCGCCTTCCATGCCGACCGAGCCGAT
The DNA here is from genome assembly GCA_024742575.1 of Paracoccaceae bacterium. Lineage (GTDB taxonomy): Bacteria > Pseudomonadota > Alphaproteobacteria > Rhodobacterales > Rhodobacteraceae > Marivita. The sequence continues at coordinate 13,108 of JANSYF010000013.1, forward strand.
GTAGATATGCGCAAGAATGATCGCCATCAAAGCAAAGCTAACCATGGCGTGCCACAGCTGCGCATATTGCATCTCTTCATGCGGTGTCATGGTTTCCGGCAAGATGCCAAAGCCCAACATCTCGGGAACGGCCGTGTTGTTCAGGATTGCAAACGTCTTGGCGAACATCGGCAGTTCGAACGGAAACAACAGCGACAACCCCGAAACCGAAATCGATACACCCAGCACGATGACTGACCAGAAGATCATCTTTTGACCAGCGTTGAACTTCTTTGCCGGAGGGTGCCCGCCACCGAAAAGCCCGCCGCCTTTGGCCAGCCACTTGAGGTCGGTCTTGTCAGGCAAATTGTGGATGACCCACATCGCGAAGATCATGACCAAAGCCAGCATAAAGGCCCATGATACGTTGTTGTGCACCCACTTCGACGCTGTCGCGAGCCAAGCATAGCTTTCATGACCAAAGGCTGGGATCAGGAACTTGCGTCCCATCAACGAGACCAACCCAGTAATCCCCAGCAGAATGAACGATCCCGCCAAGAGCCAATGGCCGAAGCGTTCGAAATTTTTAAAGCGTTCTATTCGCTGCCCGGTTTTTTCACCGTCGATCCTGACCCTGCCGCGAATTAGGAAAAACAGTGCCAAGAATGCCAAAGTACCCAAAAGCAGGTATCCGCCATATGTCAGCAACGGGCCTTCGCGAAACAGAAGCCACCACATTCCGCCATCTTGGATCAAAACGTCTGATGCTGGGCCGCGAACCTGCGTCGTCACGTCGGCGGCATTGAAACGCATACCGCGCCACAAGTCTGGGTCGGATGCGCCGCCCAAAGTGCCCAACTGATCGCTCATGCCAGCCGCAACCGCCGGATCACCGATATTTTCAGATCGGAACGTATTGTCGACTTCCAACCCTTGCTGACGGCGCATGATGTCTTCCAGCGTGGTTGCACCACCGGTGGCAGAGCGGTCAATCTCAGTCTCGGTCGCAACGGAACCGGCTTCTTGTGCGTTTGCCATGTTCGGGGGCAACGACGACGCCGCAAATACAAGGGCCAGTGCGGCCATGATGCAACCTAGGAAAAAGTGTCTTATGTCACGCATGTTCCTGCGTCCTCCCTGATGGGCGCATGAAACGCCCGGCCTTGCGGAATGTATACTTATTGGGTCAGATTTGACCATGCCGGAAGCCCATATTGCCCTGATAAACATGGGTGATCCATATATCTTTCTCAGGATACTCAAGATGATGCCAACAGCAAGACATTCCGTTCTCTTCCTAGTTCTGGGAACCGGGAAGGATGGCTGAATTCATCACCATAACGAACGCGATAATCGCGGCCATTCTTGCCGTGCTTGCGCTTGTGGCATCATACCGCGCGGTGTTGACCTCGCGCACACCGCAAGGGGCGACCGCATGGATTCTGCTGATCCTGCTTTTGCCCTTGATCGGCACAGTGCTTTACCTTGTTTTCGGCCATGCCGATTACAAGCGTTTCGAACGCGAGCGCCGAAAATCAGACAAAGACATGTTCGAAATGGCCTCGGGGGGCACCGTCACCAACGAGCCGACTCGGCTGGATACCTTCGCACGCATCGCCCGCCTTCCTGTAACCAAAGGCAACGACATGGCGCTTCTTGTGGATGGCTTGGCAACCTATGAGGCCGTGTTCGATGCCATCCGCGCAGCCAAGCAGACGCTGTTCGTCCAGTTCTATACGATCAAGGACGATGACATTGGCCGGACCTTGCGCGATGCGTTGATCGACCGAGCCAACAACGGGGTGTCAGTTTGGCTATTGCATGACGAATTGCCGTTTTTCGGACTTCCGCGCCAGTTTAAACGCAAGCTCGAGGATGCGGGTGTGCAACTGGCGCGACCGCAGGGTCCCAAACGCCTGCTTGGGCCATTCCAACTGAACTACCGCAATCACCGAAAACTGGTGGTCGTCGACAACGATGTGGCGTTCACTGGCGGCTTGAACATATCCAAGACATATGTCGGACGCGATCCGTCGATTGGGCCATGGCGCGACACCTTTGCCACGATCCGTGGACCTGTTGTCGCCCAACTTGAGCTGCACTTTTCGTCAGATTGGAGATGGGCCACGGGTGAAGACCTCAGCAATGTTGCCTCAGCGACCCCAGCTCAAATTGGCCCGTTGCGTGCAGTGGCTCTGGCGCCATCCCCGGCCGAAGACATTGCGGCGGGTAATCTTTATTTCATCGCGCTGGCCCATGCGGCTCGAAGACGGCTCTGGATTTCGACCCCCTATTTTGTGCCCGACCGCGATGTGTTGACCGCCTTGCGCTTTGCCGCGCTGCGCGGGGTCGACGTCAAGATCCTCGTGCCCGGGCGGGCCGACCACTACATCACCTATTTCGCCGCGATGGCCTATTTCGACGATCTTCGCTCGGCAGGAGGCGAGGTCTGGACTTATGACCCGGCCTTTATCCACCAGAAAGTCGCGCTTGTGGATGACGACATCGCGTCCATCGGTTCAATGAACCTCGACATTCGTTCGGGGTTGCTCAATTTCGAAATCACCGTCGTGATGGAAGGGGCATCTGCCGCCAAAGCTGTCGAAGACATGTTGAAGACTGATTTTGGCAACGCCACCCGTGTCGACATTGACCTGTCGGATCGCAATCTGATCATCGGCATGCTGGCGCGGATCGCCCGATTGTTCGCGCCGGTTCTGTGATGAGGATCGCCAGCTACAACATCCGCAAGGCGGTGGGGCTTGATTGGCGCCGTGATCCGCTGCGCATTATCCGCGTTTTGGCAGAACTTGATGCGGATGTCGTCGCTCTGCAAGAAGCAGACAAACGGCTTGGCGCACGCCCGGCGGTGTTGCCACCTGACGCGTTGTACGATCACACCGGGTTGCACGTACTCAACGTGACCAACGGGCCCAGTTCCGGCTGGCACGGAAACGCGCTTTTGGTGCGCGATGGGTGGCGGGTCGGTGCTACGGAACGACTAAGTCTGCCGGGGATTGAACCGCGCGGAGCTTTGCTGGCCGATCTGGAGGGGCCGGGCGAAAGCCTTACTCTTGTGGGCACCCATCTGGGGCTGCGCCGGGGGTGTCGGCAGTTGCAGATGGCGCATCTGTTAGAGGAACTGGAGGCGCGGACAGACCGGGCAGTGATCGCCGGGGATTTCAATGAATGGTCGCCGCGGATCGGTTTTGACATTCTAGAGCACGCCTTTGACGTCATCAGCCCGGGGCGCAGCTTTCACGCTTCGCGCCCGATTGCACCGCTGGATCGCTTCGCGGTGGGGCGCGGGTTGCAGGTGGCTGGGGCAGGGGTGTTTGAACGGGGCGAGGCACGACGCGCGTCAGACCATCTTCCGGTGTGGATGGAGCTCGACATCTGAACGGGTGCCGTACGCATCGTTTGTCAGTTCTTAACCAACAGGCCCGATACCCACGCCCACAAAAGCTTTTGAGCGGGAAGGGTCACTCCCATGCCGCGACACCAACACTGACACTCTCTTGATCCCCAAAGTGGGGCGACCATGAGAAACCGGTTTCAGAAGGCCCCGTCAGGGGTAAAGGTCCCGGGGAGACCCCGGCAGACAAGAGAATGGTCAGGCCCATAGGGCGGCGCCGCTTCTTCTTCATTCACCGTCATCTTCGGGCGAAGACCCGAGGACTTCAAGCCAGACAGATCCTCGGGCCCGACCCGCGGATGGCACTCTGCTGTGGATCGCAAACGAAAAAGCCCCGGAGCGAACTCTGGGGCTTTTCTTTGGTCAATCGTGTGAAACGACGATCAGCCGTCTTTCTGGTCGTAGGCCGTACCCCAGCCCCATGCGCCAGAGCCGAAGCCGCGTGCCACGACGCGCTCGCGGTAGATCGCCGACACCACGTCGCCGTCACCGGCGAGCAGAGCCTTGGTGGCGCACATTTCCGCACAGATCGGCAATTTGCCTTCGTCGATACGGTTGCGGCCATACTTGGCGAACTCGGCTGTGGAGTGGTTCTCTTCCGGGCCACCGGCGCAGAAGGTGCACTTGTCCATCTTGCCGCGCGATCCGAAGTTGCCCGCTTGCGGGTACTGCGGAGCGCCGAAGGGGCAGGCGTAGAAGCAGTAGCCGCAGCCAATGCAGAGGTCCTTTGAGTGCAGGACCACACCTTCTTCGTTCTGGTAGAAGCAATCCACCGGGCAGACGGCCATACAGGGCGCGTCTGAACAGTGCATACACGCGACCGAGATCGACCGTTCGCCGGGTTTGCCATCATTGATGGTCACCACCTTGCGGCGGTTGATGCCCCACGGAACTTCGTGCTCGTTCTTACAGGCTGTGACGCAGGCGTTGCATTCAATGCAGCGTTCGGCGTCGACAAGGAATTTAGCTCGTGCCATGTCTCATGTCCTCCTTAAGCTGCCATGATCTTGCAAAGTGTCGCTTTGGTTTCTTGCATCTGGGTCACCGAGTCATACCCGTAGGTCTGCGCGGTGTTGGTCGATTCACCCAAGACATAAGGGTCTGCGCCTTCCGGATACTTGGACCGCTGGTCCTCGCCCTGGAAATGTCCACCAAAGTGGAACGGCATGAACGCCACACCCGGAGCAACCCGTTCGGTCAACATGGCCATAACCTTGACCTTGCCACCTTCGGGGCCTTCGACCCAAACCTGTGCACCGTCCCGCACACCAAGGTCATTGGCATCGCGCGGGTTGATTTCGATGAACATGTCCTGCTGCAGCTCGGCCAGCCACGGGTTTGACCGTGTCTCGTCGCCGCCGCCCTCGTATTCGACCAGTCGGCCGGAGGTTAGGATGATCGGGTAATCCGCCGAAAAGTCGTTGGCTTGGATCGACTTGTACATTGTCGGAACACGCCAGAACTTCTTGTCCTCGTAGGTCGGGTAGTCGGCCACAAGGTCATAGCGGTTGGTGTAGAGCGGTTCGCGGTGCAGCGGCACCGGATCCGGGAAGGTCCACACAACTGCGCGGGCCTTGGCGTTGCCGAAAGGTGCACATTCGTGTTTGATCGCGACCCGCTGAATGCCGCCCGAAAGGTCGGTTTTCCAGTTGGTTTTTGGACCCGCCACAGCGTCAATCGCTGCGCGTTCGTCATCCGTCAGATCACCGTCCCATCCAAGGTCCATGAGCATCTGCATGGTGAATTCAGGGTATCCATCCTGAATTTCCGAATTTGCAGAGGCCACGCCCTCGGCCAGAAGGTTGTCGCCGTCCCGTTCTACGCCGAAACGAGCACGGAAGGTCAGGCCACCTTTGGAAACGGGCAGAGACATATCATAAAGGTTCGGTGTCCCCGGGTGACCCATTTCTGGCGTCCCCCATGCTGGCCACGGCATACCGTAGTAATCGCCGTCTGCCGGACCACCAACAGCCTGCAACGTGGTGCGGTCGAACGTGTGCTGGTTCGCCATGTGCAGCTTAAGCCGCTCTGGTGACTGGCCGGTGTAACCGATCGTCCACATACCCCGGTTGAATTCGCGGGTGATGTCTTCGACGTTCGGCGTCACGCCATCATCTTCGATCGCGATGTTGCGGAAGATTTTGTCGTGGAAGCCGAACTTCTGCGCAAACAGACCCATGATCTCATGGTCTGTCTTCGATTCAAACATCGGAGCCATGACCTGATCACGCCACTGGATCGACCGGTTCGAAGCAGTGACAGATCCACGGGTTTCGAACTGCGTGGTCGCCGGCAGCAGGTAAACGCCGTCCGTGCGGTCATGCAGAACTGCAGACACTGTCGGGAACGGATCGATCACGACAAGCGTGTCGAGCTTTTCCATCGCGGTCTTCATTTCCGGCAGACGGGTCTGAGAGTTGGGCGCGTGGCCCCACAGAACCATAACGCGGGTGTTGTCGGGCTGATCAAGGTTTTCCTTGTCTTCCAGAACCCCGTCGATCCAGCGCGAAACCGGGATACCCGTCAGGTTCATCATCGGCGTGTCGCCGACTGTTTCCTGCGAGAACTGACCCTTCAGCCAATCCAGGTCTTCTTCCCAGACGCGCGCCCAGTGGGCCCACGAACCTGCGGACAGCCCATAATAGCCGGGCAGGGTATCCGCGAGAACGCCAAGGTCTGTTGCGCCCTGCACGTTGTCGTGGCCGCGGAAGATGTTGGTGCCGCCACCAGCCTGACCCATGTTGCCCAAAGCAAGCTGGAGCACACAGTATGCGCGGGTGTTGTTGTTGCCGTTGGTGTGCTGTGTGCCACCCATGCACCAAATCACGGTGCCCGGACGGTTGTTTGCCAGCGTACGCGCGACGCGTTCAAGCTGCGAACCCGGTGTGCCGGTGACGCGCTCGACCTCTTCGGGGTTCCACTTGGCGACTTCTTCTTTGATCTGGTCCATGCCCCAAACGCGGGTGCGGATGAACTCTTTGTCTTCCCAACCGTTTTCGAAGATGTGCCAAAGGATGCCCCAAACCAGCGCCACGTCCGAACCGGGCCGGAAGCGGACATATTCGTCAGCGTGGGCCGCAGTGCGTGTGAAACGCGGGTCGCAGACGATGAGCGGTGCGTTGTTCTGCTCTTTCGCCTTTAGGATATGGAGCAGCGACACCGGGTGCGCTTCGGCAGGGTTGCCACCGATCAGGAAGATCGCGCGCGACTTGTGGATGTCGTTGTAGCTGTTGGTCATGGCGCCGTAGCCCCATGTGTTCGCCACACCAGCAACTGTTGTCGAGTGACAGATACGCGCCTGGTGGTCGATGTTGTTCGTGCCCCAATAGGCGGCGAACTTGCGCATCAGGTAGGCTTGTTCGTTGTTGTGCTTGGCGGAACCGAGCCAGTAGACCGAGTCTGGGCCGCTTTCGTCGCGGACCTCAAGCATCTTGTCACCGATCTCGTTGATCGCCTGTTCCCAGCTGATGCGCTTCCACTCACCACCCTCTTTTTTCATCGGGTACTTGAGACGGCGCTCACCATGGGCGTGTTCGCGAACAGCGGCACCTTTGGCGCAGTGCGCACCAAGGTTGAACGGGCTGTCCCAGCCGGGCTCTTGCCCGATCCAGACGCCATTGCTGACTTCGGCGACAACGGTACAGCCAACCGAGCAGTGCGTGCAGACCGATTTAACGGTCTCGACCGCGCCATTAACGGCGGATTGTGCGCTGGCTTGCGTGACAGCGCCACCTGTGGCGCTGATGGCGGCAAGGCCACCAATCGCAAGGCCCGATCCACGCAGGAACGAGCGTCTGTCGACAGATTTGTTTGCAACTTCCGAAATCAGGCCTGTCCGCGCAGCGCGCCGTGTCAGCCCTCCGGTTTTCTTTCTTAGCATGGTATCCCTCTTTAGCTACCTGAGGCGGGGTACGCCGTCGGCTGGGTTGCGATCTGTATCCCGAAGATCGGATTACAGAGGAGGTGACGTACGAGGTATTAGAACCGGGTACTGGCGAGATAGGCGCGGGTGTGTGCGGTGTCTTGCATTTTACCGTCCGCCTTGAGCGTTTCCGCCGCTTCGGCTTGCGTGCCTGACACAGCGACTGCCGCCACTGCAGCGGGGGCTGCGGTGCCTGCCAGTTTTAGAAAATCACGGCGACTTTTGGACGCCTCGTTTTTCTCAGTCATGGAAGGTTCCTCCCTTCTTCCTGTTTGGTGCGGCGCGTGTGCCGCAGGGCGACGGTTGCCCGTCAGGTGCAATCCCGGTTTAGGCCGGGGTTAGTCTGAACGCTTCGCGCTCAATCTTCATAAATGCCTGCCCAACCGATCCAACCGCGCTGTAAAGCATTGCGGTTTTTGCGGTTTCCAGATCGGCATAGAAATGTCCGGCCCACGGCGCGATGTGCCGGTTGAAGAACGTCTTTTGATCGTCAAGCGTCGATGGCGTGGAAAAGCGGCCAATGATCAATCCGCCCATCACTTCCATCAGCGTGGCGATATTGTCTTCGGGCTCGTAAACATTGGGCGCGCGTTCGATCCGGCGTGCCGATAGATCGTTGCGCAGCACAGCAAGCGGCTTTTCGTGCAAAAACCCAGTTAGATAAAAACTGGCATACGGCAGCAATTCACCGCGACCCAAGCCGATGAACAGCTTATTGAACTCGCGTTCCGCCTGTTGCGGCGTTGTGGTCCGCGCGCAATCGGCAAGACGGGTGATCGCCTGACCAAGATCAGTATCATCGCCCGTCAGCCCAGCGGTTTGAGACAGCAATAGTTCATCAGGCGGCGCCGACAGGATCAGGCCTAGAAAATTGTAAAGGTCCGCGCGAAGGCGGTCTTCTTCCGACACCGATGGCGAGGTCTGAGCCGCGCTCATTGTCATCCTGTCTCACTTTCTATTCTGAATCGCATCCGTCGCGGGCGCGCAGGTTCCTCTACCAGTGTATCCAACGGTGTGCCGTTGGCATATTCATCGTCGCTGTTATCGCCTGCGACCATGGTCGTAGATGCGGGTGCGGCAACTGCATTATCCTGCATAATTTCCGGAATAGATTCATTTTCCACAGATGTTTTGCGGTCTGCTTCGGTCCAACTGATTTCCGACAGATTCTCTGGGGTATCAACGTGTTCGCCCGATTGCGCGGCGATTTTGGCCCGCTCCTGTTCTTCCAAAGCTTGCACGTGGCGCAGCAATCCCTTGCCGACCTGATAGGCGGTTTTGACCCCCGGCGCGTCCGTTGCAGCGTTGGTAAAATCACCGTCGTAGTCGTTCAGCCCGTCCAAATTGGCGAGCACAGGATTGAGTCGCCACAACTGCCGCATCGCGCGGCGGCGCAGGCGTTCGGGTACCGCTTTGTTCATGAAACCTGCAATGTCCTGACCGGGTTCGAGGTTGTCGGGATCGGGCAGCCCGAACTCTTCTAGGATCTCGGCATCGGTCTTTTCTTCAAGCTGTTTCTGCGTCTCTTCGACTTCGGCAGCTTCGACGCGGCGGGCCTCTTCGGCTTCCTCGGCCTCGACCCGCGCCTTGCGGCGGGACCAGAAATCCGACCCCCGGCTCATGACTCGCGCGCCTTGCGGGCGCTGGAGGGCGCACGATAGACGTCGCTGACCTGTGCGATACGCGGATCGCCTTTGCCATCCTCGACCTTGTCTTCCAGATAGCGCTTGCGCTTGCGTTTCACGAACGGCTCTTGCACGAAATGCAAATCGGTCCATTCCTGCACCCAAGCCACAAGGGGCGGGGGCATTGGCACTTTTTCAACAACATCCTCACCGCCATCAGCATATTGCATTGCCTCATGCGGGTTGGCAGTGATCAGTTTAATTGTGTACGGCCATTCATCGGCGCCCGGCTGCAACACCACATAGGCGCAGACCACCGATTCAGCGAGGCCGATGCGATAGGCCTCGGCGTCGGTGCGCCACAGGGTCAGATTGCGGGTGCCGACGTGAAATTCGGAAACGTCGCCATCTTCGCGCAGCAGTTTCCAATGCGCTGGTCCGGCACCCGGTAAAAGCGCGGTGGGCGCATAGGCCCATTTCTGCCAGCGGGTCACACCGGGGCGGCGCTGAATCACAACGCCCACCGGCATCTCGATGGAACGGGTCTCAGTCGTGGTCAAACGTGTGTCCTCCCAATCCGGCTTCACAGGCGCGGTTGACATCTGCCTAGCATAGCCCTTGGGTATGTCCAAATATCAACCAACGACAAGAGACCACGCGGGCAACCGCCGCGAAAGGGCCAACATGGGAACCAGACTGCTTCTTTGTGACTGCCTTGGCAGCCAAACCGTCGACGCCAGCGCCATCGGCGAGGTGACATCGCTTGATCCATCGAAAGTGTATACGAACCTTTGCGGAACCCAGACAGAGTCCGCCGCCAAGGCGATCGAGGCGGGGGATGTGATGATCGCCTGCATGCAGGAAAGCGCATTCTTCGAAATGCTGGCCGAGGAACTGGGCGTCGATGCGCCGGGATTCGTCGACATCCGCGACCGCGCGGGGTGGAGCGATCAAGGCGCCAAGGCCGGGCCGAAACAGGCGGCACTGGCGGCTGAGGCGGCGTTGAACCTGCCGGTGGCCAAGGTGGTCGATGTGATCAGCGAAGGCACCTGCCTGATCGTCGGTGCAGGCGAGGCGGTTTTTGCGGCAGCTGCGCAACTGTGTGACACTTTGGCCGTGACGGTGTTGCAGACGGACACTTCGGACGTGCCGCTGGACCGTCGGTTCGACGTTGTGCGCGGGCAGGTGCGCAATCTGAACGGTGCGCTTGGCCAGTTCGAGGTGCGCATCAACGGCTTTGCGCAACTTTTGCCCGGTGGGCGTGGCGCGTTTGCGTTCAGCGATCCCAAGGACGGTGCGGTGTCGGAATGCGACGTGGTGATCGACCTGACGGGCGATCCCGCGATGGTGCCAGCCCCGCACAAGCGCGAAGGCTATCTGCGCGCGGACCCACGCCAGCCCGTTGCTGTTGCAGCGGTTCTGGCCGAGGCGGCGCAGATGGTCGGCACGTTCGAAAAGCCGCTGTATATCGCGTTAGAACCAGCTTTATGTGCGCACAGTCGCGCCGAGCAGACGGGCTGTTCCAAATGCCTCAACATTTGCCCTACGGGCGCAATCACGTCGGCGGGTGATCATGTCGCGATTGACCCAATGATCTGTGCCGGTTGCGGCGCGTGCGCTGCGTTGTGCCCGTCGGGCGCCATCGCCTATGACGCGCCGCCGGTGTCAGCGGTATTCCGGCGGTTGGATGCGCTGTCTTCGACCTATCGCAAGGCTGGGGGTAAAGCGCCACGTCTGCTGGTGCATGATGCCGATCATGGGGGCGAAATGATCAGCCTCGCAGCCCGCTTTGGCCGGGGCCTGCCCTCGGATGTGATCCCCTTTGCGATGGACAGTCTGGCCGCCTTTGGCCATGCCGAGATGATGGCCGCGCTCAGCTGTGGTCTTGCATCGGTGGATGTGCTGCTGGCCCCGCGCACCGAACGTGACACGCCGGAACATGAGGCGATGCTGGCCAATGCCCTGTCTGGTGGTGGCCGGGTACAGGTGATCGACATGGTCGATCCCGATGCGCTGAGCGATCACCTTTACGGTGGCGATGTTCCGAACCCGGTGGCGTCCCCAAGCTTGCCCATTGGCACGCGTCGTCAGGTGGCCCGTGTTGCCGCAAAGGCGATGATGCCCGAGGCGGAAATGCTACCCTTGCCGGAAAACGCGCCCTACGGCGCGGTTCTCGTGAACACAGATTCTTGCACATTGTGCTTAAGCTGTGTGTCGCTTTGCCCCTCGGGCGCATTGGGCGACAACCCGGACCTGCCGCAATTGCTGTTTCAGGAGGACGCCTGCCTACAATGTGGACTCTGCGCCACGATCTGTCCCGAAACCGCGATCACGCTTGAGCCGCGGATGAACCTTACCGATGCGGCGTTCAGCCAAGTGGTGCTGAACGAAGAAGAGCCGTTTGCCTGCATCGAATGCGGGTCACTCTTTGGGGTGAAATCGACCATCGAAAAGATCACCGAAAAGCTGGCGGGCAAGCATTCTATGTTCGCCACCAGTGACGCGGCGAAGATGATCCAAATGTGTGACAATTGCCGCATTCAGGCGCAGTACCATTCGCAGAACAATCCGTTCTCGCTGGGCGAGCCTCGTATTCCGCGCACGACAGATGACTACCTCAAAGAGACGCCCTATTCGAAACGTAAGGATCATTGAGCCGGGGAGCTGTTTCGAAATAACGGACCAACAGCCGTCAAGGCGGCCGTGCCCGGTCTACTGATCTTGCATTGACTGAATCGGCCTTCCAAGGTCAGCAGGGGTTATGCCTTGCACAAAGGCCATAATGTTCTCCAGATCGTCCAGCGTCATCTCGACGGCGGCGATTGGCGATGGGCGGGTCGCGTCGAAGGGTTCGGTCACGTCCGCGATCTGGGTGAAGGCGGGGTGCGGGTTTAACACGTAAAACGCCTGAAACCGATCCTCCCAATCCCGCAGGGTGCGCAGCACGGCAAAGGACGGGGTGGAGCCGATAGAGTTCATGCGGTTCTTGTCGCTTACCACGTGGCAGCGCCCGCAATGGGACAGCGACACTTCCTCGCCGCGCAGGGCGTCACCATCATAGGTGATCTGGACCACGACTTTTTCGACCTTAACCTCAGAGGTAAAGAGCGCGACCCCGTCGACCTGATAACTGTCGACCGTGTTGCGCCCCACATCCGAACGCAACCAATCGGCAAAGCGTTGGGCGTCGGGATCGTCGCCCGTGTCGAACTTCCAAACGGTGTCGAGGCCTTCAAAGGCAACGATCCCGGTTGAGCCGAACTGCGCATCGGCGGTTGCCTCTGGCGGGGTCAGTGTGATGCGGGTCTGGGTCTTGAGGGTAAAGCGCGGCAGGATGTATTTCAGCAGACCGGACTCGACCAAAGGCTGTGGTGCGGCCAGCGTGAAAGTTTTGTCCTGTGCCTGAGCGGTTTGTCCGAGTGCCGTCAGCATCGCTGCGGCCAAAAGAAAAGGCAGGTGTTTGCGGATTGCGGTCATTCTGGGTCGCCTCCTTGCTTGAAAGCCTAAAGGCGCTGGCTTACACCCGTCAACGCTTCAACTCGCAAAGAACGAGCCGATGCCCAAGGGAGAAGACTGATGAGCGACGATTTCAACATGTCCATGCGCAAGTTTCTCAAGCAGGTTGGGGTCACTTCCCAACAGGCCATTGAAGAGGCGATGCGGTCCGCTGATACCAGCGGCAAGACCTATCAAGCCAAGGTCGTTCTGACCATTGACGGACTTGATCTGGAACACGTGGTGACCGGCACCATCAAGGGACAGGACTGACTGTGGCATTAGATCGTGAGGCGGTTCTTGCCGCACTGAAAGCCGTGACCGATCCGGTCTCGGGACAGGATATCGTGTCGGCAGGCGTTGTTCGCGCGTTGAACGTCGATGGCGACGCGGTGCGCTTTGTTGTCGAAGTCGCCCCCGACAAGGCCGAGGCTTATGGCCCGGTGCGACAAGCCGCCGAAGACGCGGTTAAGGCGCTGGGCGCGTCTAGCGTGTCGGCGGTGATGACGGCGCATTCCGCACCAAAACCTCCGCCTGATTTGAAAGGTGGGGCCAAGCCGAAACCGGCAGGCCCCGAAAAGATCCCCGGTGTGGACCGCATTCTGGCGATTGCATCTGGCAAAGGCGGCGTGGGAAAATCCACTGTGTCCGCAAACCTCGCCTGTGCGTTGGCCGCCGAGGGTCGGCGCGTCGGCTTGCTGGATGCGGATGTCTATGGCCCCAGCCAGCCGCGCATGTTGGGTGTGTCGGGGCGCCCCGCCAGCCCGGACGGTAAAACGATCCTGCCGATGCGCAATTTCGGTGTGACCATGATGTCCATCGGCTTGATGGTGAACGAAGGTCAAGCGGTCGTGTGGCGCGGACCGATGCTGATGGGCGCGTTGCAACAGATGATGATGCAGGTGCAATGGGGGGCGTTGGATGTGCTTCTGGTGGATCTTCCGCCGGGCACTGGTGACGTGCAGATGACCCTGTCGCAGAAAGCGCATGTGGACGGAGCCGTTGTGGTGTCCACGCCGCAGGACGTGGCGCTTTTGGATGCGCGCAAGGGGATCGACATGTTCAACCAGATGAACGTGCCGATCATCGGGCTTATCGAGAACATGTCGACGCATATCTGTTCCAACTGCGGCCACGAAGAGCACATCTTCGGCCATGGTGGCGTTGCTGCCGAAGCGGCCAAGATTGGGGTGCCATTGCTTGCGGAAATTCCGCTGCATCTGGATATCCGCAAGGCGGCGGATGGCGGTGCACCGATTGTTGTGTCGAAACCCGATAGCGCGCAGGCCGGAGCGTTCCGTGATTTGGCCCGCACGCTGATCGCTGCTGGAAAGGCATGACCTCTGGTCCAATGTTCCCGCCGCTGATGCAGGGCGTCAATGCGGCGGGGGCCGACCCGTTCGAGGCCGCCTGTGCCGAGGCGGCGCAGGGTTGCGACGCGGGCACCATCCTTTACGACGTGACGCCGGAGCGTTTGCAAGCGGCGATTGTTTTAGCGCCTGAAGTGGCGATGGAAGATGCAGCGGCGATGCTACCGTTGACTGGCGTCGCGGTGCAGAACGCGCTGGGCGCACTGGGACCGTCCGAGTTTGCTGTGCACCTATGCTGGGACGGGCCGATCCGGGTGAACGGGGCGATGTGTGGTCAGGTCCGGGGTGCCACGGATACGAGGGATTCGGGTGAAGAACCCGGCTGGCTTGTCACCGGGTTTGAACTTGTCTTTGCGCGGCCGCAAGTTGCGGGTGGTGACACACCCGATGAGACCGACCTGATGAGCGAAGGCTGCGGAGATCTGACGCCGACCGATCTGTTGGAAAGCTGGTCGCGCCATCTGCTGAACTGGATCAGCCGCTGGGAAAGCGAAGGCATGGGGCCACTGCATGCCGAATGGTCCGGGCTTGCTTATGGGATGGGGCAGGACGGCACGTTTCTGGGCAAATCGGGACATTTTCTTGGGCTGGACGAAAAGCTTGGCCTCTTGCTTCGCGCCGATGGGCAGACCATGCTCTTGCCGGTGACCGACCTATTGGAGATCCGTTCATGAAACTCGCCCGTGCCATTCATTTCGACGAGAGCGATCAGCGTGTCTTTCATTCTCCGGCGCGGACCGGCGAATGGTGTATCTCGGGTGGGTTCGAGTTTTCTAACTGGTCCGAAGGCGATCTTGAGGGGCGCGCAAAGCAGGCGTTCTCGAACGGTTGGCTGGGGGCCGAGACCTTTGGTCGGGTGAGCTTTGTCGCGGTGACGCAGATGGAACCGGCGGAGTATGCGGCGCTTGTCGATGGCCTCGCCCAGCATTTCGTTGATATCTATGGCGCGCCTTCGATTGATGCCGCACGTCCGGTGGCCGAAGCCGAAATCGCGCACATGGCCGAGCTGTGTGACGAACACGCGCCCAACACGTTGCTGACGGTCAGCCGCGAATTGACCGAAGCGGGAGTGAACGAAGCCTTCCGCGTGATTGAACCGCAAGAGGCGGATATGGCGCTGCTGGCCGTGCACGGATCACTGGACGAGTAGCGCGTCGAAGCCCCTTCGAAGGGGCTTCGACTACGGCAGAATGGGGCCCGCATCGGCCACATCCTGCGTGGGCATCTCGCCAGAGATTTCCAAAATCAGTTTGCGCTTTACCGCGTCGGCAAAGGATGCGCGGTTTTCTGCGGTCACCACAAATGCCCCCAGCCCGCCGATGATCTGCGCCTCGTATTGTGCCTCAAGCCCGCCTTGGGCGCGGCCGGGGTCGTCGGGGCGCAGAATTGGCAGCGCGTTGATTGTCACACCTGCCGCCACAACAGCATCGCGGGATTCGGCAATGGAAGGCCCAGAGTAGTTGCGCACAGAGTCGCCGGAAAAGTCGATCACCCGCCGCCAGCCATCAAATTCGTTGGTATCCATCATCCGCAGCCCTTCTAGCAACGCCGCACCGATGGCGTTGCGCCCATAGGCCTGTCGCGGTTTGTTCAGCAGTTCGGCGGCAAACAATGTCGCACTGTCCGGCCCGTCGATTCGCATCCAGTCCGCGACAACCGCCTGATTGGCGGCCCATTCCACGTAGGTCACCGCAATCGAACCATAGGCCGTGTTGGCAATGGCAGCGAGCACTTCGGGATCGGTGATCGCCTGCGCGTAGCCTTGGCGTTGAAAGTCGATCTCGCGCTGGTCAATGGAACCCGAGGCATCCGCAAGCAGCACCAATTCAAGGTCGGTGTCTTGCGCAAGGGCTGGGCTGGTGAGGCTGAAAAGAAGGATAAAAAGCAGGCGACGCATGGGAAACCCTTATGACACAATGGTCCAAAGCTAGAGCATCCGTGCCAAAGCTCAAAAGGTTTGATCCGGATCAACGCAGGAAAGGGGCATTTCGGGCAGGCTTGGCGCACCTTTGGTCAGATGGAGTCTCCTTATGCGACATGTTCTTGCCGGCCTCACCCTTCTTGCCCTGACCGCCGCGCCGCTTGCGGCGCAGGATGTCGATCACGGGCGCGCCCTGTTTCAGACCCATTGCGCCACTTGTCATGGTGCCGATGCCAAGGGGCAGGGGCCATTGGCGGGCGCTTTGGTGTTGCAACCTGTCGACCTTACCACGCTGGCATCGCGCCATGGCGGTGTCTTTCCGCTGGAGCGGGTGCTTAAGCGTATCGACGGAACCGACCCGCTGGTCAGCCACGGATCGCCCATGCCGGTCTACGGCCCGTACTTTGAAGGCGTGGCCAACACCGCGATGAAGCTTCCTAGCGGACAGCCGGTGTTGGTGTCGGAACCGATCGCCGATCTGGTGGGCTATCTGCAATCGGTGCAGAGCGCCGAATAAGCACGGTTTACACATGGTGTTTTCGCGCACCGCTGTGCTGCGCTATCCGCACGGTCTGGGTTGCAATGCCACCCGTCCCGGCAGATGGTGCCGGACAATTGTGATGGGTGAGAAAATTCCATGTCGATACCGGATACGTTGGGCACGTTGCTGATTGAAACCGTCAAAGGGCATCAGCTTGGCGGCGCGTTTCTTATGCTGGGGCGGCAGGGCTTTGTTGGCACCCGCCGGGGTCAATCGGCCAAGGATTTCGAAGCGGCGATTACCACGCATTTGCCGGGCCTGACCGAAGATGATTTGCGCAATCCCGACAATGCCTACAGCGAAACCTTCTTTACCAAGCTGGGCTTTGACAGCGTGGATTCCCTTGATTTTTCGGATTTCGAGGACGCGAGTGTCATCCACGACCTGACGCAGCCTGTTGGGGAAGACCTGACTGCGCGGTTCGATGTGATCTATGACGGCGGCACCTGCGAACATGTGTTCGAACTGCCTACTGCCTATCGCAATATCGACCGGATGCTGCGCCCCGGTGGCGTGCTGATCGGGCATTCGCCCTGCAACAACTGGATCAATCACGGCTTTTACCAGATCACCCCCGAGATGGTGTACGGGTTCTGGCAAAAGGCGATGGGGTACGAAGTGCTCGACCTTTTGTTGCAGCCGATCCGCCCGGCCCATGCGGCCAAGACGGCGCGCACCACGAACCCGAACGAAACTGGCGTGCGCCCACGCATCCGCGGAAAACTGCCTGCCGGATCTCCGGTGATTCTGCATTATGTCGTGCGCAAGCCTTTGACGCAGCAGGCGCAAGACGGTGTGTATCAGACCGACTACATGAAGCGCTGGTCGGACGACGACTAGGCGCTCTTAGCTGGGCTGTGCGGCACGCTCTGCGATCCGCAGGCAGACATCAGTGGCGCGTGTCATGTCCTGCACCGACACCCATTCAAGCGGACCGTGCACGTTCTGCATGCCAGTAAACAGGTTAGGGCAAGGCACGCCCATTTCCGTCAGACGTGACCCGTCGGTGCCGCCCCGAACGGGAGCGGAAAAACCAGGGATTCCGAGATCCGCCAGCGCATCGCGGGCAAGCGTGACAGGGGTCATGTTATCTTCCAGCCAATAGCGCATGTTGCGGTATTGCGGGGTGATGGTGCAGGTGATCTGGGCGCGTGGTTCGGTGGCGGCGATGGTGTCGCAGACCT
The DNA here is from genome assembly GCA_024742575.1 of Paracoccaceae bacterium. GTDB lineage: Bacteria > Pseudomonadota > Alphaproteobacteria > Rhodobacterales > Rhodobacteraceae > Marivita. The sequence goes on from JANSYF010000013.1 coordinate 30,560, forward strand.
GACGCAACAGCGCGCCTTTTGCCTCTAAGCCCTCACGTTCGAAATCGCGCAGGATGAACCGTAGCTCCATTTGGTCAGCGTTGCCCTTCATGTCTATGGCGTGAATGAAGCCTTGGATGCCATCGGTGGTTTCGGGCGTCATGGTCGCTTGCGGCAGGGTGTCGATGATCTTGGATGCAAGTTGGATGGCGTTGACCAGCTTGTCTTTGGCCCAACCCGGATGGATCGACACACCAGTGACGGTGACCACGGCGAAATCGGCTGAAAAGGTTTCGTAGGTCACTTCGCCCAGATCGCCGCCGTCGAAGGTATAGGCGAAATCGACACCCAGATCGGCGGGCAGCTTGGGATCAACGCCGCGCCCGATTTCCTCGTCCGGGGTAAAGGCGACCCTGATGGTGGGGCGTTTGATCTCGGGGTGTGTCAGCAGGTGACGCGCCGCAGTCATGACAATAGCGACGCCTGCCTTGTCATCGGCCCCCAGCAGTGTCAGGCCGGAGGCAGTGACGATGTCATCCCCGACCTTGCCCGCAAGATAGGGAAACGCCGCCGGGTCGAGCAGCAGATCGGGATCATCGGGATAGGTGATCGCTCCGCCATTGTAGCCTTCGATCACCCGGGGTTTGACGCCGGTGGCGTTGAACTGTGGTGCTGTGTCCACATGGGCCAGAAAGCCAATGGTCGGGCCGGGGGCGGTGCCAGGGATCGTGGCGATCACGGTGCCATAGGGCGTCTTGGTCACGTCCTGCGCGCCCATCTCGGTCAGCTCAGAGACCATCAGGTCGAGCATGTCATGCTGACACGCAGTTGACGGCCCAGAGGGGCTGTCCATGTCCGCTTGGCTGTCGATGGCGCAATAGCGGACCAGACGGGTTTTCAGCTCTTCGTGGAATTGGGACATTCGGCGCTCCTGTGGTTCCTGGCGCGAAGGGGCCGGATGGGCGTCGGAGAGTCAAGAGGCGCGCCCAAGTCGAAGGCTCGCTGCGGCTGAGCCAATGTCCGCTTCAGGAGATCAGCGCAGAATGTCTGATTGATTTTATACTAGCTCAATCATGCCCATCCTTTGCGTCTGATGTGTTGAAAGATCTTATCTGACATCGCGTCGTCTTACGGGGCGATGACATACACTAATTCTTCAAATCGGTCGAAACAGGTGTGGTCCGCGGCGTTCAACTTGCCAATTGGATAAGACCCACAAAGGACGCTGTGCTTAGTTAGCTTTAGCAAGACGTCCGAACTTACTATGATGCGGTAAGTCCACTCGAGCCAACTGGATCATCTTTACGTTCTGGAACAAATGGCATTTGCAACTACCAGTCTACGTCAAACTTGCGCACAATCTGCTGGATATGGTCGTCCGACAACAAGGTCGCATTCATACCGCGCGTCAAAATTGCGAGCTTTGCCGTTTCTTCCAATTCTTCCATTGCAAAGGATGCTGCCCAGATATCCTTACCCGCGACGACTGGACCGTGATTGGCTAGCAAGACTGCGGAACTTTTGCCTGCTAACCCGCGCACGGCATCCCCCATCGCCGGATCACCGGGAAGAAAGAACGGGAGCAATTTCACCTTACCCACCCGCATAATCGCGTAAGGTGTAAGAGCTGGCAGCACGTTATCGGGATCGGTTTCGGGCAGCATTGACAGCGCGACCGAATGGGTCGAATGCAGATGTACCACCGCACCCGTGTCGTTGCGTGTCTCATAAAACGCGGAGTGCAGCGGCGTTTCCTTGGTTGGCGGATCGCCTGAAATCAGTCGGAAATTTGTATCTAGATGGCTTATCTGTGCAGGGTCCAAAAAGCCCATGGCGCGCCCTGTCGGCGTGACCAGAACGCTGCCATCAGACAACTGTGCAGAGATGTTACCTGACGACCCGCAGGTCAGCCCGCGATCAAACATCGACTTGGCCAGTGTGCAAATATCTTCGCGTAGTTTCGCGTGTTCGCTCATTGCGGGGATTCCATCAATGCTAGGGCCTCGACAAAGAAATCAGGCCCGCCGAAGTTCCCCGATTTGAGGACCAGCGCCGTGCCATCGCAGATCACCAAAGGTACGCCTGCGGCGGCGCGTGGTCCGATATGCAACATTTGCGCGCCCAAACCAGTCACAACCGCACCAGAGGTTTCGCCGCCTGCAACAACCAAACGCCGCAATCCTTTGTCGACCAAGGCATTGGCGAGGCGGGAAAAAACCGCCTCAATAGCGTCCGCCGAGTGTCCACTTCCATGTTTGTTTTGAGCCGCACTGACCGTTTCGGGATCGGCTGAGGAATAGACCAGCGGTGCGGTCTCTTGCGCCATAACCCAATCAGCGATTTCGGCGATGTCATACCCATCTGCGACAGCAAGGTCCGTTTCAATTTGAAAGCTCGGGGCAATTTCGCTGAACCGTGCCACCTGTTCGCGAGTTGCACGGCTGCATGATCCTGAGAGGATCGCGCCTTGGCCCGTGATGCCAACCCAGTCAGGTTTTTTCGCTGAGAAACCAAAGTTCGCGGGCAAACCAAGGGCGATGCCCGATCCACCACACAAAAGTGGTGCGCCTTTGGCGGCTTTGCCGATCTCAAACAGGTCGCGGTCACTGATCGCGTCGGTAATCAAATGCTGCGCGGTGTCCATCGCGGCCCTGATCGCATCTCCGCCCTGTTGAACCACCATGGTATCAATATGCCCGACCGCGCGCGTGGATTGTGCCGCTAGAACGCGGCGCAAGTCTGGGTCGGCCATCGGGGTGAGCGGGTGGTTTTCCATGCCGCTTTCGCTCAGTAATTTATCGGCCACGAACAAATGCCCCATATAAACGCTGCGCCCGTTTTCGGGAAACGCAGGGCAAACGATCACGCCTTGTGCGCCCAACATCTCGGCCAAAGCATCCAGCACAGGGCCGATGTTGCCCTCGGCCGTACTGTCGAAGGTTGAACAGACCTTGAGGATGATCTGCTCTGCGCCTTGCGCTCGTAGCCAGCGGCAGGCGGCGACCGATTGATCAATCGCCTCTTGCACGGGGGCCGTACGGGATTTCAAAGCGACAACCCCTGCACCTAGATCGCTGTCCACATCGCCATCAGGCACACCAATGAATTGAGCCACGGACATGCCGCGTTCGGCCAATGTCAGGGCGATATCAGACGCGCCTGTAAAATCGTCCGCGATGACGCCAATTTTCATGTCTCGAACTCTTTGATTGGACCGACGTCAAGACGGTGGATATGCGTTGCCAAAGCGGAAGGGAAATACTCGCACACCAGTGGGTCATGCCCCGGCACAATCAGCGTCGGTTTGCTTGCCAGCCGATGCAAGGTTTCAAACCCGTCGAGCATGTTTTGAAGGTCTACGACAATCGGGAACGGTTTGCGGGCAAAGACATTTTCATAAAAATGGGCCGCATCAGAGGCCAGCACCATCCAGCCCGCCTGCGTGCGCACCCGCACCGATTGCAGCCCGCGCGAATGGCCGCCAATACAATGCACCGTGACCCCGTCGGCCACCTGCGCTTCGCCATCATGGAACGTGACCTTACCGGAATAGAGCCGCTTGACGGCCTCGCAGACATGATCGGCGGTAAACGGCATACGCAATGTGTCGTGGCACATGCACGGACCGGTGGCATATGCCATTTCAGCCGCCTGAAGATGCAGCGTCGCGTTTGGGAACAGGTGCAACCCGCCCGCATGATCATAATGCAAATGTGTCACGATGATCTTGGTGACGTCTTCGGGTTTGATCCCGAACGGGGCGAGGGCCGTCACAGGATCAAGGCGGATCGGGCGCGCGCGCGTAGTCGCTTCGTCCATGTCATACCCTGTGTCGACCAAGATCATCTCATCGCCGCGTTTCAGCAGCCACATAAAGTAGTCCATCGCGTGGGGCGCATCGTGATAGTCATCAAAGATGAAACTGTCCGCGCGGGTGCGCGCATTGCGATCCGCGTATTTGATCGAATAGACTTCCCAATCGCTCATGACGTCACCTGTGCGTAGGTTTTGACGGTCTTTCCGGCGATCATCGGGGCAACTGCGGCATCGAACGTTTTGAAATGTGCGCTAGCGAGGTGTGCATCAAACGCCGCCGCGTTTGTATACAGTTCATATAGGAACACTTCATTGGGCGCACTTGGGTCTGTGCAAACGTCAAATCGATGACAGCCATCCTCGCGCGCCAAAGACGTTTCGGCATTGTCGCGCATCAATGGCATGAACGCGCTGGTGTCTTCAGGGTTGATCTGAAACGTGACGACGACAGCAAACATCAGATGGCCTTTCCGCGCAGACGCCCAAAAGCCCGCTTGATGAAGGGGATCTGGCTCATGATGAGGGCAATGTTCAAAAGCAGCAAGACACTTGCGACGGGGCGGGATGCAAAGACAAAGATGTCCCCACCCGAGATGAGCATTGAGCGGCGGAAGGTTTCGTCAAACAACCCGCCGAGGATCACGCCGATCACCAGTGGCGCAATCGGGAATTTTAACAGGTTCATGAAATAGGCGACAAATCCGACGCCGAGCATCAGGTAGAGATCGTTGATGCCCCCGCCCACGCTAAACGACCCGATGGTGGTCAGCACCATGACTATGGGCAGGAACACGACCTGCGGGATGCGCAGAATTTTCATGAATACACGGGCGGTGAACAGGCCCATGATGAACATGGTGAAGGATGCCAGCAGCATGATCGCGACAACGCGCAGGATGATTTCGGGATCGATGGTGGGGCCGGGAATGATGTTGTTGATCTTGAATGCACCCATCAAGGCGGCCGCAGGGGGTGAGCCAGGGATGCCGAGGACCAAAAGCGGGATCAACGCGCCGCCGATGCAGGCATTGTTCGCGGTTTCGGAGGACAACAGCCCCTCAAGGCTGCCTTTGCCGAATTGGTCCCCCTCTTTGGAGACGGTTTTACCTACGCCGTAGCTGACCCAGCCGGCGACGTCTTCACCCACTCCTGGGAGCGCTCCGACGCCTGTGCCAATCACGCCAGAACGGGTGATCGTGGGCAAATACCTTTTCACGGATTTGAAATTCGGCAGGATGCGCCCCTTCACTTGGGCCATTTTGCCGATCTCCATATGCCGCATGCCTTCGATGATTTGCGGCACCGCGAAGGCGCCCATCAAGACAGGTACGACCTGAAAGCCCGACAACATGTAGGACCAGCCGAAGGTGTAGCGCGGCTCGCTCAGCAGAGGGTCAAGCCCCACCATCGCCATCGCCAGCCCGATCAGCCCTGCGATCCAGCCTTTGACGACCAGATCTTCAGACATCAGCGTGCCCGACAGGAGGATCCCGAACAGCGCCAAGAGGGCTTTTTCAGGGCTGGCGATGTTCTTTGATAAAAGCAGCAGAACCCACACAAATACCAAAAGGGCAATCGTGCCGATTAGCGTCCCGATAAAACTGGCGGTGGTGGTCAGGCCCAAGGCCTCTCCCCCGCGACCTTCTTTGGCGAGCGGATAACCGTCCATCGCCGTCGCCGCGGACGCCGCCGTGCCGGGGATATTCAGAAGGATCGATGGATAAGACCCGCCATAAATCGCACCCACATAAGCGCCAAGTAGCGCAATCAGGGAATAATCCAGCGGAATTTTATTGCCAAAAAAGCCGGTCAGTATGGTTACTGCCAACGTCGCCGTAAGGCCCGGCAAGGCACCAAATGTGATGCCTAGGAAGACCGAGGTTATCAGGTAGGCGTAGGTCAAAGGGTCTGCCACCAGCGCATAAAATGCGCCGCCAAAACCGGATAACTGGGTCAGAACAAAGTCCATCATGATCTCCAGAGGGGACGCAGAGTGACGTAATAATGGTACTCGATTTGGCTAAAGATGATGCCGCCACGATTGGGCACATTCTGGCGGAACCCGAAGGCCATGGCGCAGACGAGAATAAGCGGTGCTGCCACTGCCAGGACGGGCACAATGCGCAACACGCGATCGCCTTTTGCGTTGATCATCACGAAAACTGTGAGCACGGCCCACAGCACAAGCGTCACGCCATCATCGTCATGCGCCCCCCATTCAGCTTGCGGCAAATGGGCGATCATCGCGTAGATCCCAGCAAGGGCCACAACAAAAGCGGCCAGCAGCATGCGTTGCGCATGGCCTTTGTAGAACCCGAAAATCAGCGCCGTAATCAGCAGCCCGCTACAGGCGACAAAATCAACTCGCGGGACCAATCCGGCGACGTAAAAGAACAAAATGATACCGATGGTGGTAAAGCGCAAAGTCTCAGCGCTGTTCCAACCGATACCGATACCGCTCAGGGAACGTTTGGCGCCGCCTGCCTTGATCGCGATGACAAGCAGAACGACAGAAAGGATCAGCAAACAGGTGAAGATGCTCAAGGGCACAATCGCAGCCGAATTATACCAAGATGCCGAGGCCACACCGGCGCGGTTTCCACCCCAAAGCGGAATATCAAAAGTGCGCCACAGAAAAAACGCAGATACGGCCATCAACACCAAAGCGCCCCAGAAATCACGGGCACGCAGAACTGCAAGCTCTTCAGGGGTGGTTTTGGTTTGCATAGGCTGGCGTCCTGTGGGCTTTGTCGCACAAAGCGCGAGGAAAAGAGCCCCCGCGCTATGATATTATTCTAGAAAAACTGGCTTAGGGTTTTTCGATGCCGAGGCTCATTGGGTCGACTGTTGTCGCGCCCAGTTCCTGCAATGTGTAGGCAAAGTTCGCCTCAAGCGTGGCGAAGATCGCCTGTGCTTCTTCGCCGTACTGACCACCAACATCGTAATTGTTGGCTGCGGCCCATTCGGCTACCACATCAGATGCGATTGCCATTTCAAACGCTTCACCCAAAGCGGATTTCACTTCGTCAGAAGCGGAATCGTGGACCGCGAAACCAATCGCTTGCTTCAGCGGTAGATACGCATCCAGACCGTCATAGATGTCGAATGCAGATGGTACTGTCATGCCGCCGATTTCAGCGCTGTCTTCTGTCAACATCGCGAGGGGACGCAAAAGACCGCCTTCGATCAGGGCCGCTTGCTCAGCCAATGATGTAACAACCAATGCCACTTCGCCTGCAATCGCTGCTTCTTGACCCGGGGCAGAGCCACCGTAAGGCACGAAGAGGAATTCAGCATCCGCACCGTTCTGGATCGCGAGAAGGTTCAGGTGGTGAATGGAACCTGCACCAGATGCCGCCGCAGGGATCGTTCCGGGGGCCGCTTTGGCCGCGTCAACGAGTTCCTGAAGGGTTGTGTATGGACTTTCAGCTGGAACGGAAATCAGATCGGGCGAACCACCAACGATGAATGGATACCAGAAATCAAAGCGCTGGTCCCAGCCGCCTTGTACGGCTGCGGTGACGTTGGATTCAGACAGGCCGACCAAAGTGTATCCATCATCCGGCTGGTTTTGAACGTAGACCATGCCGTTCGAGCCAGCGACGCCGCCGGTCTGGTTGATAACGTTAATGGACACCGGAAGGTGCTTTTCCATTTCGGCCATGATCATGCGGTTAATGCTGTCTGTGCCGCCGCCGGCGCCCCATACAACAGCCGTTGTGATGTCGCGGAACGGATATTCCTGCGCGGATGTGGCGGTTGCCAAACCCGTGGCCAGAACAGCCGCTGTTACGATTCTCGTGATGCTAATCTTCATTTTGGTGGTCCTCCCAGACGTAAGGTGTTTGTTGTTGCATTTCATTGCGTATGCATTAAATGATGCACTGTCAACTTTCGGTTTAGATTTTTCTGAAAGTCGCGGAACTTACGGAAAAGAGACGAGGGTCGAAATGAAGAACACTTTTAACATCGCAGTCTTCCATGGTGACGGTATTGGCCCTGAAATTATGGGGCCCACGATCGATATTGTTGCGCGGATGGCAGCAGCATCGCAGAGTTATGACTTAACGTTCAAAGATGCGCCTGCTGGCGCTGCTCATTATGCGAAGACAGGCGAATCACTGCCTGATGCGTCGATGGAAACGGCCCGAAACGCCGATGCGATCTTGCTGTCTGCGATGGGCTTGCCGAATGTGCGTTACAAAGACGGTACGGAAATTTCGCCTCAGATTGACCTGCGCAAAGCCCTGACACTTTTTGCAGGTGTGCGCCCCGTAACCGTGCGCAAGGGCCAACGCACTCCGTTGAATATGCCCGCGGGCAAAGAGATTGATTTTGTGCTGATCCGCGAAAGCACCGAAGGTCTGTTTCATTCCCAAGGTTGCGGCGTCGTCACTGGAAACGAAGCCCGCGAGACCCTCTTGATCACGCGCGACATATCCGAAAAACTGTTCCGCTTTGCTTTTGATCTGGCCAAGACCCGCAAACAGGAAGGCCGTGGGCCGGGCAAAGTCACCTGCGTGGACAAGGCCAATGTGTTCCGAGCCTTCGCGTTCTTCCGCGAGATGTTTGACGCCGAGGCTGCAAAACACCCCGACCTTGCCGCAGACCACGCCTATGTGGATGCGACGGCCCTGTGGATGGTACAAAAGCCGTGGGACTTTGACGTGATGGTAACGGAAAACATGTTCGGTGATATTCTATCTGATCTAGGTGCGGGCCTGATGGGCGGCCTTGGGCTCGCGCCGTCCGCTGATATTGGCCTTGAACATGCAGTGTTCCAACCGTGCCATGGCTCTGCCCCCGATATCGCGGGCCAAGGCCTTGCCAATCCGTTTGCGATGATCCTGTCAGCGGCGATGATGCTCGACTGGCTCGGGATTAAACATAACAATGTCGCGATGCGCGATGATGGCAAACGCCTGCGCGAAGCGGTCGAAGATGTTGTGGCCCGCGGTGACGTTCTCACCCGTGATCTCGGTGGTAACGTCGGAACGGATGCCGCGGCACATGCGGTTCTTGATACGTTATTTGTGTCATGAAGACAGGCGGTGCCAAACTGCGGGTCGCCTGTGTCGGAGCCGGATATTTTAGCCAGTTCCACTACGGCAGTTGGGCACGGATGCAGGGCGTGGACTTGGTCGCGTCCTGCAATCGTGACATCGACAAAGCCCGCGCGACGGGCTTGCCCGCCTACAGCGATCTCAACGCCATGATCGCCGAACAAGCGCCCGATCTGTTGGATGTGATCCTCCCCCCCGTGGCCCATGCAGCAACGATCCGCACCGCGTTGGCTGCGGGGATCAAATGGATCATCTGCCAAAAGCCTTTCTGCAACGACCTGTCCGAAGGCCAAGCCATCACCGCCGAGGCCGAGGCCGCAGGTGCCACCATTGTTATCCATGAAAATTTCCGGTTCCAACCATGGTACCGTGTCATCAAAACTGCGATCGAAATCGGCAAAATCGGGCGTGTCCGTCAGCTGACGTTCCGGTTGCGCCCCGGTGATGGCCAAGGGCCGGATGCCTACCTCGCGCGGCAGCCCTATTTCCAAGAAATGCCCAAATTCCTAATCCATGAAACCGGCGTGCATTGGGTAGATACATTCCGGTATCTGCTGGGCGATCCCACGTCGGTCTATGCAGACCTTCGCCGCGAAAACCCCGTGATCGCCGGAGAAGACGCGGGCTACGTGGTTTTTGATCATTCGGACGGCGTACGCGCTGTGTTCGATGCCAACCGCACGCTCGATCATGCCGCTGACAACCTGCGCCGCACCATGGGGGAAGCCTTGGTTGAAGGCACGGAAGGGACACTCTCGTTGGCAGGCGATGGATCCGTCACCCTGCGCGCGTTTCACAGTCAGGATCATACGGTCCTGTCCCCGCCTGACACATGGGACGGTTTTGGCGGTGATTGCGTGCATGCTTTGCAAAGCCATGTGGTGTCAGGCATATTGCGGGGAACAGCGATCGAAAACACGGCCCGCGACTATTTGGCTGTCGTCGAAATAGAGAATGCTATCTACGCCTCATCCGAGGTGGGCCGTAAAATCGAGTTGGGCACCACATGAACAAAGTTCTCCGAAAGCAGATGAGCAGCTCGCAACGTGCATTGCTCGAGCTTCGTGAAAAGATTTTCTCTGGCGAACTCGCACCGGGGTCAGACCATCTTGAATCTGAACTCGCCGATCAGTTGAACATGTCCCGCACCCCCGTCCGAGAGGCGGTTTTGATGCTCGAAGGTCAAGGTCTGCTCGAATTGCGTCCGCGCAAGGGCATTCGGGTGGTCCCGTTGTCGCCCGATGATATGCAAGAAATCTATGATGTCTTGACGGAACTCGAAAGCCTTGCAGCGGAATGCGCGGCAAAGGCGATGCACAAAGAAGAAGACCTACGTCGGCTGTCGAACGCTATTGACGATATGGACGTGGCCATCGCCAATAACGACTTGGACGCTTGGGCGGACGCCGATGACAGGTTTCACACGGAACTGGTCCGGCTTGGGGGGAACAGTCGGGTCAATTCAATCGTCCATATGATGAGTGACCAAGTGCGGCGCGCGCGTATGACGACGCTCTTTATGCGCCCACTGCCGACGAAGTCCAACGAGGATCATCGTCAAGTGTACGACGCAATCAAAAACGGCGACCCACAGACTGCCCGCAATACACACCGCGATCACCGGTTGCATGCCAAAACGATCATCGTTGAATTGCTGAAGAAACACCGCTTGCGTTTTCTTTAAATCCAGAGCTCACACCACATCATTCTATCGTCTGAGATGGCGCTAAAGTTGTCGCTAACGTACGCACGAAGTCACCTGACGTGGAGTCCCTATTGGGGATTGATAGAAAGAGCCGCCTGCCAACAGGACGGACATTCGCGTCGCATGCACTCCCAGAAGAAGGTGGCAGATCAGATCGTTAGATCTCAGATCAAACAAGACCCGTGCGTTAGATCAGTTTCAAAATGCAGACCTTCTTGCAGCTTGCAGCGTCCGGCATTAAGGGCTTAAATCCGCCTTTCGTTATCGGCTGTTCAGGCTTTGTGGACGTCCCGAAACCCGCACGCGTCGCTCTAAATCGAAACCGCCCGAGGTTTCCCCCGGGCGGTCTGTGTGGCTCGCAATCCCGGCATCTGCCGGACGCTCCCGAAATCAGTTCGGGATGTCTCCGGTGATGCCTTCGATGTAGAAGTTCATGCCCAGAAGCGTGCCGTCGTCTGAGGTTTCGCCTTCAGCCAACCATGCGCTGCCGTCCTGCTTGTTCATCGGGCCGGTGAAGGGGTGGTAATCACCCGCGGTGATCGCGTCGATCATCGCTTGTGCTTCGGCCTTCACGTCATCTGGGATGGCGTCGTTCATTTCGCCGATCACCACTTCGCCCTCGGGCATACCCGCCCAGCTATCGACCTGTTCGTAGGTGCCATCCATCAACGCGCCGACGCGCTTGACGTAATAGGGCGACCATTCGTCGATGATCGAGGCGATACGCGCACCCGGAGTGCCGTCGTCATTGGTGGTAAAGGCTGCCATGTCGGACGCCTGACCAAAGCCCCATGCCTTGCCGCCTTCCTTGGCGATCTCGGCAAGCGGTGCGGTGGAGTCGGTGTGCGCGGTGATCACGTCGACGCCCTGATCAAGCATGGCGCGTGCCGCGTCTGCCTCTTTCGCCGGGTCGAACCATGTGTACGCCCAGGTCACCACCAGTTCCACATCCGGGTTCGCCAGCTTGGCGTGGTGGTAGTAGGAATTGATGCCCATGATCACTTCGGGGATCGGGAAGGAGGCGATGTAACCGATCTTGTTGGTCTGGGTCATCTTGCCTGCGATGTGGCCGACCACGGCACGGCCTTCGTAGAAGCGCGCGTTGTAGGTGGACACGTTCGGATGCTCGCGCTTGTAGCCGGTGGAATGCTCGAACTTCACATCAGGGAACTTGGCCGCGACATTGTTGGTCGGGTCCATGTAGCCAAAGGAGGTGGTGAAGATGATGTTGCAACCCGACAGCGCCATCTGGGTGATGACACGCTCGGCATCGGCACCTTCTGGCACGCTTTCCTGCCATGCGATTTCAACCTTGTCGCCGTACTCTTCCTTGACGGCCAACGCGCCCTGATGGTGCTGATAGGTCCAGCCACCGTCGCCGATGGGGCCGACATAGACAAAGCATGCCTTGGTTACGTCTTGCGCCATGGCGGGTGCGCCGAAGGCCAGTGTCAGGCCTGCGGCAGCGGTCGCAAGTAGGGTTCTGCGGATCATAGATAGTCTCCCGGTTGGTGGGGCGGCAGTCGCCCCGTTTGAGTGAGTGCGCCCGGTCGTGTCACCGGGTCGCGTGAAAGGTCTGTCCAAGATTCGCGGGCGCATCATGACTGCTGCCGCTGCGGTTGGACGATATGAAAACAAGCACGAGGATCGTTATCAGATAGGGCGACATGGACAAGTATTGCACGCCCCATGTCAGACCCGCAGCTTGCAGATTGAGTTGCAGCACGGTGATGCCGCCGAAAAGATAGGCACCGACCAGAACGCGCCCCGCGCGCCAGCTGGCAAAGACCACGATGGCGAGCGCAATCCAACCCGCACCAGCGGTCATGCCTTCGGTCCATTGCGGCACGCGCACAAGGCTGAGGTAAGCGCCGCCCAGCCCGGCACAGGCCCCGCCGAACATGATTGCAAGCAGGCGCACGCGGATCACCTTGTAGCCCAAGGCGTGCGCGCTTTCGTGGCTTTCGCCGACGGCGCGCAGGATTAGTCCGGCGCGGGTGTATTTCAGAAACGCCCAGACGGCGACCACAATACACAGGCTCAGATACACCATGATGTCGTGGGAAAAAAGCATCCGACCCACCACGGGAAGGTCGCTTAGGATAGGAATGTCGAGCTTGGGCAGGGTGACGGTTTTCTGCCCCTCATAGGGTTTTCCCAACAGCGACGACAGCCCCAGACCAACAAGCGTCAACCCCAGCCCAGTTGCGACCTGGTTCGACAAGAACACTTGCGTCAGAACGCCAAACGCCAACGATAGCACTGCACCTGCGATGGCTGCGGTGGCAAAGCCCAGCAGGGGTGCCCCGGTGTTGATCGCGACGATAAAGCCGATCACAGCGCCGGTGATCATCATGCCTTCGACGCCAAGGTTCAGAACGCCGGACTTCTCGACCACCATTTCCCCGATGGCGGCCAGCAGGATCGGCGTGGCCGAGACCATAATCGACGCAACGAGAAGAATTGGATTGATGCTGCTCAGGTCCATGCGGGGCCTCCGTGGAGCAAATGGATGATGCTTGCGGTGGCGAACGCCACAACCAGCATCAGGCCCAGATGCCGCCTCGAGGGGCGATGCGCCAAAATGCGCGCCAGCACAGGCCAGCGTCGATGCAATCCAAAGGCGGCACCCATTGCGGCCAATCCGACCACCGCGATATGGGCCAGAACAAACAGCACTCCCGACGCGCCACCGTCGCCAGTCAGAAAACCGTGCAGCATCATCAGCGCCATCGCACCCATCATGATCCCCATGCCAACCGGCATCACGTACACATGTCTCATCTCGCCACCTCGCTTGTGCCCCAGCGCACCCGGTAGTTGGTCAGCACATCAACTCCCAGCAGGAAAAACAGCAGCATCCCTTGGAACAGTTGGATCGACGCGCCGGGCACGCCCAGCATCAACTGCGCCAACTCGCCGCCGATATAGGTCAGCGCCATAAGAAGTCCGGCCAGCAGAATGCCCACCGGGTGCAAACGGCCAAGGAACGCCACGATGATCGCGGTAAAGCCGTAACCTGAGCCAAAGTCGATGCTGACCTGACCGGCAGGCCCCGTCACCTCAAACAGCCCTGCCATCCCGGCCAGTGCGCCTGCCAGTCCCAGACAAAACAGGATTGTGCGGGCGGGCGATACGCCCGAGAACTTCGCGGCGCGCGGGGCCTCGCCGGTCAGACGGATGTTGTAGCCTTGGATGTGCCGCGTCAGCAGAACATAGGCAAGGATCACCGCGATGAAGGCAGTCAGCACGCCAAGGTGCATGCCGGTGTTTGGGATCAGTTCAAGGTTCTGCGACGACGACCATTGCGACAGGTTGCGCGAGCCCGGAAAGCCCATGCCTTCGGGGTTGCGCAAAAGGCCCGAGGACACGGAAGCAAGGATGTTCTCGGCGACGTAAACCAGCATCAGCGATACAAGGATCTCGTTTGTGCCGAACCTGACTTTCAAGAGTGCTGGGATCATCGCCCAAGCCCAGCCACCCAAAGCGCCCGCCACGATCATCAGCGGCAGGATCAGGGCTGACTCCATCGGGTAGAGCGCCAGCCCGGCGCCCGCGCCACAGATCGCGCCCATAATGTATTGCCCTTCGGCCCCGATGTTCCAGATGCCCGCCCGAAACCCGATAGACAGCCCAATCGCAATAAGGATCAGTGGCCCTGCCTTGACCAGCAGTTGCGGGCGCGAGAACCCGGCGAACTGCGGATGGAACAGCGGATCCCAGAATATCGTCCTTATCGCCTCGACCGGCGAGGTGCCGATCAGGCCGAACATGATGCCGCCAAAGATCATCGTCAGGATCACCGCAAGGATCGGCGTTGCCACGGTCCAGGCCTTTGACGGCTGCGGGCGCTTCTCAAGTCGGATCATGCGCACCCCTCCGCGTGTTTCCTGTGGCTGCGGTTAGAATCTGCATATTTGGAAAAAGAAGAAGCGGGCAGGACAGACCATCCTACAGGCTTCTTCTTTTCATAAATATGCAAAAGCGCGGTTGTCCCGGAGCTTGTTCGTCCAGCAAAGGCGTCACGCATCCACATGGGCGACCTCCATGTCATGCGCACCACCCATCATAAGGCCGATCTCTTCCATGTTCAGGTCTGCAACTGGTTTCAGACCCGAAAGACGGCCTTCATTCAGCGCACCAAATCGGTCTGAGATTTCCAAAAGCTCGTCCAGATCCTGACTGACTACGAGGATCGCCGCACCTTTGGAAGCAAGGTCAAGCAGCGCCTGCCGGATTGCCGCTGCGGCGGCTGCATCGACGCCCCAGGTTGGCTGGTTCACGACAAGGATGTCGGGGTTCTGCGCCACCTCGCGCCCGATGACGAATTTCTGCAAATTGCCCCCGGACAAAGCGCGCGCGGCCACATGTGTGCCTGGCGTGCGCACGTCAAAGCGTTTGATCACGTCCTCCGCAAACCGATCCGCGCGGCCCCAATTGATAAAGCCCTTTTTTACCAGCTGTTGCCTGCGCCCTGCTGTGAGAACCGCATTTTCCGTCAGGCTCATATTGGGGGCCGCTGCATGGCCCAACCGTTCTTCGGGGGCGGTCAGGAAGCCCGCCGCGCGTCTGTCTACCGGACCGTCGCGGCTGACATCAGCACCCTTGACCCAGATCGTGCCACGCTTGGTGGTGCGTTCGCCTGACAACGCCAGCAGCAATTCGTCCTGCCCGTTGCCCGCGACACCGCCAAAGCCCAGTACCTCGCCCGAGCGCAGTTCAAAACTGATACCGCGCAACGGTGTGCCGAACGCGCCGGGGGCGGGCATGGCAAGGTTGTCGACCCGAAGCAGCACCTCGTCCGGTGTCGTGTGTTTGGCGGCGGGCGACGCAAAGCTGGACCCGATCATCATTTCGGCCATCGCGCGTGCTGTGGTTTCGGACGGCGTGCAGGTCGCCACCTTCTTGCCCAGCCGCAGGATCGTCGCGTGATCGCAGAGCGCGCGGATCTCTTCAAGTTTGTGGCTGATATAAAGGATCGCCGTGCCCTCGGCTTTCAGCTTGCGCAGGGTCTCGAACAGGATCTCCACCTCCTGCGGCGTCAGAACCGACGTCGGCTCGTCCATGATCAGCAGTTTTGG
This sequence comes from Paracoccaceae bacterium, assembly GCA_024742575.1. Classification (GTDB taxonomy): domain Bacteria; phylum Pseudomonadota; class Alphaproteobacteria; order Rhodobacterales; family Rhodobacteraceae; genus Marivita. The sequence goes on from JANSYF010000013.1 coordinate 46,204, forward strand.
ATCTTGCAGAAGACAGCGGATGATCTCGACCCGCTGCCGTTCACCTGCCGACAATGTGCCCACGGTGCGCGACGGATCAAGTGGAAGACCGTAGGTTTCCGATACGTCGCGGATCTGTTTGGCCAGATCGCGACGCGGCGGTGGGTTCTCCATCCCAAGTGCCACGTTCTCGGCCACGTCGAGCGCATCGAAGAGCGAGAAATGCTGGAACACCATTGCCACACCAGAGGTGCGCGCCGCACTCGGCTCTGACGGTGCATAGGGCGCGCCGCGCAGGGTCATCGTGCCCTTGTCCGGCTTGACCAGCCCGTAGATCATCTTGACCAGGGTCGACTTGCCCGCGCCGTTTTCGCCCAGCAACGCGTGGATTTCCCCTTCGCGGATGTCGAAGGACACGTCGTCATTTGCGACGACGCCGGGATAGGCTTTGGTCAGGCCGTTGAGGCGAAGGAGGTCGGGCAAAGGGCACCTGATTTTGTCGTTGAAAGGCTCAATAGCTGTGCTGCGACCCCAACGGCAATCGCCTGAGGGTGTTTGCCAAGGGTTTTTCGCCCAATTGGGCAGCAAATGCGAGATATTTGGGCGTCTGAATGCCCCATCTTGTGAAGTCGAGAGCGGAAGCGGGCCCATTTCGTGTCGGATCCGATCAGCCCGGTGAACCCGAACCCGTGGTGCAGCAGCGCGTCACACAGGCTGAGGTCGAGCGCGTGGGAATAGGTCAGGATCAGATGTGCGGCATTGTCCGGGGCATATGGGACGACGCGCAGCAGATCGCTTGTGGGCAGGGCGTTCACAAGGTCAGGGATCGCATCGGGAAAGCGGTTTGGGGCGGTGTCGACCCACGTGATCTCAATCTCTGGGATCGGGTGCAGCACATCGACCAGTGCCCGCCCGACATGACCAGCCCCCCAGATCCAAACCGGTTTCGTGGGCAGCGCGACGGGTTCGACAAACCACCCTTGCACCATTCGAGGGCGCAGATCGACGCCCTGATTGCGGGCGCAGGTGGTCAGGCGTTTGACGGCCAGTGGCATCTCGCCTGGGCCGCGCGCCATGACGGTTTCCCCGTCCAATGTGGCAAGCTGGCTCGCGTCAAAGACCTCGGTCAGCAGGGTCACCGCACCACCGCAGCACTGACCCAGTTCTGGCCCCAACGAATGACGGCTGAACCCGTCGCGGGCGAACGCCTGTTGCGCGGCTTGGTACTCCAATGCACCGCCGCCGATGGTGCCCGACTGCCCACCGTCCCAGACCAGCATTGACGCCCCCACTTCGCGCGGCGACGAGCCTCGCACCTCAGTGATCACCACGCGGGCGACACGGTCATGTGCTGCGACGGCGGCGCGCAAGGCGTTGAGATCAAACGCCATCACGCAACCTTTCAATGGCCGCCAGCACCCGTTCCGGTGTGGCGGGCGCGTTGAGCGCGGGATACCCGTCGCCACATGCCGCTACTGCATCGCAGAGGGCCATAAACACCGACATGCCAAGCATGAAGGGCGGTTCGCCCACCGCTTTGGAGCGATAGATCGTGTCCTCGCGGTTGCGCCCGTCCCAAAGCGCCACGTTGAACACATCAGGCCGATCCGAGCAGGCGGGGATCTTGTAGGTCGAGGGCGCGTGGGTGCGCAGGCGGCCACTGTCGTCCCAAACCAGTTCTTCGGTCGTGAGCCAACCCGCGCCCTGCACAAACCCGCCTTCCACCTGCCCGATGTCCAAAGCGGGGTTCAGCGACGACCCGGCGTCATGCAGAATGTCAGTCCGCAAGATGCGGTATTCGCCAGTCAACGTGTCAACTGCCACTTCGCTTATCGCGGCACCATAGGCGAAGTATAAGAACGGTCGGCCCTGACCCTTGATCCGGTCCCAGCTAAGCTTTGGCGTGCGGTAGAACCCGGTGGCCGAGAGACTGATCCGCGCTTCATAAGTCAATTGCGCGACCTTTGCGAAGCTGTAGGTCTCGCCCGGCACACTCACCTGCCCATCCGCAAACACCACGTCACGCGCAGCGCATTGGTGCAGGCTGGCCAGATGATTGGCCATCCGGTCGCGGATTGTATCGCAAGCCGCCTTGACCGCCATCCCGTTCAGGTCCGAACCGGATGACGCGGCGGTCGCGGACGTGTTTGGAACTTTCCCGGTATCGGTCGCGGTGATCTTCACCATTTCCAGTGGAACGCCAAACCGATCGGCGGCCACCTGCGCCACCTTCTGGAACAAGCCCTGCCCCATTTCAGTGCCACCATGATTCATGTGGATGGAGCCATCCTGATACACATGCACCAGCGCGCCCGCCTGATTGAGATGCGTCAACGTAAAGCTGATCCCAAACTTCACAGGGGAAAAGGCGAGGCCTTTCTTGATGACGGAATTGCCCCCGTTCCAGTCTGCTACGGCAACGCGACGCGCGTCATAGTCACACGATGACAACAAGCGGTCTGTCATCTGGTCAAGAATGAAATCCTCGACAACCTGCCCGTAAGGCGTGGTTTGTCTGGCGACAGCTTCCATCGCGCCCGTGTTCTCAACCAATTCTTCGGACCCACGCGAGGCGATGTCCTGCTCCTTCATCTTGCCCGATAAACTCCGGGGGGGCGCCGCAGGCGCGGGGGGCTGGCCCCCCGCAACCTCAGCCGCATAGTAATTCGCCCGTCGCACCGCGACCGGGTCCATCCCCAGATCATGCGCGATATGGTCCATCACCCGCTCGATCCCAAGCATCCCCTGCGGTCCGCCAAACCCGCGAAACGCCGTGGCGCTTTGGGTGTTGGTTTTGAGCCGGTGGCTTTCGATCCGCGCGTGGGGCAGGTGATAGGCGTTGTCGGCGTGCAGCATGGCGCGGTCGGCCACTGGGATCGACAAATCTTGCGCCCAGCCGCAGCGGGTGTATTGCTCGAACTCGATGCCGGAAATCACGCCGTGATCATCGAATCCGACGCGGTAGGCGATGCGGAAATCATGCCGCTTGCCGGTGATCATGAAATCATCGTCGCGGTCGTAGCGCATCTTGGCAGGTTTGCCGGTCGCGGACGCCACCACGGCACAGGCAATCGCCAGCGCGTTGCCTTGGCTTTCCTTGCCGCCGAACCCGCCGCCCATGCGCCGGGTTTCGACTCGGACACCGTGCATCGGCAGGTGCAGGGCGTGCGCCACTTTATGCTGAATTTCGGTCGGGTGCTGGGTTGAGGCATGTACGACCATGTCGCCGCCTTCCTGTGGCAGGGCCATGGCAGATTGGCCTTCGAGGTAGAAATGCTCTTGCCCACCCATCTCGATCACGCCGCTGATCTGGCGCGGGGCAGTGTCGATGGCTTCGCCCGCATCGCCTTTTTCCCAGATGCGGGGGCCGTCCTCGAACCGGCTGTCAGCCGCCAGCGCCTCGTCGATGGTCAGGATCGCGTCGCGTTCGGCATAGCTGATCTGACCGAGACGCGCCGCCTTGCGGGCGGCGAGGTGGCTGGTGGCAGCGACCAGAAAGATCGGCTGGCCGAGGTAGTGAATCGTTGCGCCCGACAACATCGGTTCGTCATGCGCCGAAGGCGAACAATCGCAGTCGCTGGGCAGGTCCTTGGCTTCCCACACGCCCACCACACCGGGGGCGGCACGTACCGCGTCGAGGTTGATCGCGGTGATGCGCCCGGCCGCGATGGTGCTCAGACCAAAGGCCAGATGCAGCGTGCCTTTCGGCGTTGGGATGTCGTCGACATAACGCGCCTGTCCGGTGACATGCAGGTGCGCCGCGTCGTGGGGGAGGGGTTTTGCGACGCTCATGCGGACACCTCCAGCACGTTGGACGCGATCCCCTGATCCTCGTGCCAGTAGCGCAGCAGCATGTTCTCGGCTGTGCGCAGGCGGTAATCGGCAGAGGCGCGCATGTCGGACAAGGGGGTGTAGTCTTCGGCCATCTGGGCCATCGCGGCGCGAATGGTGGCCTCGGCCCATGGCTTGCCTATCAAGGCGATTTCTACCGCGCTGGCGCGTTTTGGGATGCCAGCCATGCCGCCAAAGGTGATGCGGGCGTCTGTGATTGTGCCTTCCGACAAGGTGATGTTGAACGCGCCGCAGACGGCAGAGATGTCCTGATCAAAGCGCTTGGACAGTTTGTAGACCTTCAGCCCCGGCGCGTGGCGCGGGATCGTGACGGCCTCAACAAATTCGCCCTTGGCGCGGTCCTGTTTGCCGTAGTCGATGAAGAACTTTTCTAGGGCCATATCGCGGCTGTGATCGCCTGCGCGCAGATGCAGCGTCGCCCCCATCGCAATCAGCGCGGGCGGGTTGTCCCCGATGGGCGAGCCATTGGCGATGTTGCCGCCGATGGTCGCCGCAGCGCGCACTTGGGCCGAGCCATAGCGGCGGATCATTTCGGCGTAGGAGGGATGCAGGTCTTTGACGGCTTTTAAGACCCGGTCCATCGTGACACCCGCGCCGATGCGAAAGGAGCCGTCGGTTTCCTCAATCTGTTGAAGTTCGGTGCAGCGGTTGAGGAAGATCACGTCATCCAGATCGCGCAGGGATTTTGTGACCCAGAGACCCACATCCGTCGCACCCGCGATCAGTGTCGCGTCAGGACGGGCGGCGTAGGCAGTGGCAAGATCGTCCAGCGTTTCCGGGGCGTTGAGGCTGGGGGGCTGTCTGTCCCTCAGACCCCCCGAAGGTATTTGGGAGCCCAAAGAAGCAGGCGGTGTGTCCTTGAGCCAATCGGGCGCGGGTTGGCTTGTGGCCGCTTCTGCCGCGCGGATGATCGGGGCGTAGCCGGTGCAGCGGCACAGGTTGCCCGCCAGCGCGTCGTCATGGCCCGTGTCGCCGTTCAAGTGCGCCACCGCCATCGACACGACGAAGCCCGGTGTGCAGAAGCCGCATTGTGATCCGTGGTAGTCGATCATCGCCCGTTGCACCGGGTGCAGGGTACCGTCGGGGGCGCTGATGCCTTCGACCGTGCGCACCGCGCAGCCGTCAAGTTGGGGCAGGAACAGGATGCAGGCGTTGAGGGCACGGGCACTGCAGGCGTCGGTGACCATGACCGTGCAGGCGCCGCAATCGCCTTCGTTACAGCCTTCCTTGGTGCCAGTGAGGCCGCGCTCGTCGCGCAGCCAATCAAGCAGCGTTGCCGTGGGGGACACGTCTCGCAGCTCCACGCTCTCTCCGTTCAGAAGAAAGGTGATATCCATGTGAAAAACCTGCCGCCTTACCATCGTGCCCCGTTGTATGCGCGCCTTCGATGCGGCGTAGAAGATGCGCGGGGTGTTCCCTGTTATCACTCAAGGCTAGGCAAGGCAGTGGCGGTTTGGCAAGAGATTTTCTGTGGTGTCCGTGTTCGGTGGACGTCAAGTGCCTGTTTCACAGGCGTTGGACCAGTGCTGCCAACTGTTCGAGCGTCGTGCCCCAGCCGTCGAAAAAGCCCATCTTTTCGTGTTCTGCGCGCTTGTTCGAATCGGAATGCATGACATGCGCGTGATAGAGCGTGCCGCCGTCTTGCGGGATCAGTCGGACATCTGCGGTCATGAAAGCGGGTTTGGGGGAGGGGCGAAAACCTGACCGAACACCGTCGGTGAACACCAGCCGGGTGTGTCGGTCGGCCAGCAGGAAACACCCGTCGTTTTCCATCAGCGTGCCATCCGGCAGTTTCATCACGTTGAAGGCGCGCCCACCGGGGCGCAGGTCATTGTCGACCTCGGTCACTTTGACAGGATGCGGCACGAACCATTGTTTAAACAGCTCCGGCTCTTCCCAGCAGCGCCAGATGGTTTCGGGCGCGGCATTCATCAGCCGTTCGATCCTGAGATCGGTTTCAGGGTTGAAACTCACGCCAGTTCTCCTGTGCGGATGAGATGCTCTAGGCGGTCTAGGCCGCTGGTCCAGCCAGATTGGAAATCGTCCTGCATGTCGTCGCCAGTCATGGATGCGACCGCGACATCGATCGTCAGACTTGTTGCGGGGCCATCCGGCTCCAGCACATATGTGACCAGCGACACGCCGAAGCGCTGTCCACCTGCTTCGACGGTTTCAGTGAAGCAGGCGCGGGTCGGGGCGTCGATGTGATACCAATGGGTGTCGACGGTAAATTCCGGGTTGTCCGCCGGACCGCAGCGGTGGCGTTCCTGCCCGCCTTCGCGCAGGTCGGTGGCTTCCAGCACCAGCACGGCGTCGTCCGAGGGAGCGCCCCAGACCTCTCGTGATTTGGCATCGGTTAGCAGATGCCAAAGGCGATCATGTGCTGCGGCGATGGTACGGGTCAGACGGAATGAGGCGATGGGTGCGGTCATGTTTTGGGCCTTTCAAGGGCTTCGGCCAGCGCCTGCAACCGATCCAGACGGCCTTCCCACAGCTTGCGCTGTAGGGCGAGCCAGTCTTCTGCGGCGGCCATGGGGGCGGCTTCGATATGCAGGATGCGGGAGCGGCCGGTTTTTTCGGACCGTACCAGCCCGGCGCTTTCAAGCTTGTTTAGGTGTTTTAGGAAAGACGGGAGCGCCATGTCATGGGAACTGTGCAGGTCCGAGACGCTGGCGGGCCCGTCGAGAAGGCGTTCGATCACCGCCCGGCGGGTTGGGTCGGCCATTGCAGAGAAGATGGAATCGAGATGGTTAGCCATGTGGCTAGGTAATTTCAGCCGTGAATGGCTGTCAAGAAAAACATAGCCATATGGCTAACAATTGTGAACGGGGCCACAGATGTTCCGTTGGTGGCGCGCCAATCATGCGCCGAACGCGAAGATCGCCAGTGGGACCGGCAAGACCGCAATTGCGACAGTGAGCAAAAAGGCAGGCACCGAAAATACACCGCTCATTCCAGCGGCAAAGGCAAGCCCACCACCACCACCGATCACGGCATTTCCGGGCACGTTGATCAGCACCGCAAGCGCCACATAGCGATGCCGCGCCAGCCGTTGTAGCGCTGGATGCCCTGTCATTGTGATCAGCATTTCGGCGCGGTCCTTGCGGTCGATCGCACAGAGCTGTTCCAGAAATTCGGCAATCCGTACGATACGCAGCGCGCGCATGGTCCGGGCCGCCGCTTCGAGCGGCACCAATCGGCCCACGCTATAAGCCAGAGTCAGGCTGAGGATCGTTGCCAGGTAGATGAACGGCGCCATCTGCGCGCCAAAGACGGTGAGCAGTGTCATGCCGATCTCGGCACCCGGCACGAACGGCAAAGCAGTGATCAGGACGTAGCTGAGCAATCCCAGCAGGATCATCTTGTGCATCAACGCTTCGTTGTGCGGCATGACCTCGAACCCAAGCGCGTCTTTGACCTGCGCCGACAGGTGAACCGCGCCGAGCAGGACCGCGATCAGCACTACAAGGCGCAGCGCCAGCCCAAGATAAAAGCGCAGGTCCGCCGTCTGAGCGTTGGTCATAGGTCGGCCAGAACCTCGGCTGGCTGATCTGACAGGCTGCCTTTGAATTCAAGCACCTGCTGTGTGTCCCAATACCAGCGCGACACAGTCCATGTAACGGTGCCTTGAACTGTGTTGCCCCGGACCGAACCACGCCACACCATGGTGGTGCTTTTGGTCGGGCAATAGGCTTCGACGATGAAATCGGTGCCGCCGTCCACCTCGCGCACATGATAGGCGCTGGGCGGGTAGTTGCAGCGGTCCGTGCATTCGCGCGACATGAAAAGCCCATCGCTGAATTGGACATAATCCACAAGCTCGGGCGGTTTGCCTTGGAGACCCATCTCAGTGTCGAACCGCAATCCGTCCAGAGGCCCTTTGCCCGCTGGATCGCTGAGCGCCGCCAGCATTGCACGTGGCGTGGCCGCTGCGTGATCGGCGTCGCTTGGCTCTTGAAGAATCAGCGTTGTTACGCCGCCCAGCAACAAACATCCCGCCAGGGCCAAGATCAATTTCATGTGCGATTCCTCATATTTCAAAAGCTTAAAGGGTCGGTCCTGCGAAAGATACAGCCAATGCCGTGCAGGTTCAGGGCTTAGCGATTGATCCGCTTACCAGGCTTCCTACGGAAAAACCGAGGTATAGGGCTTTCGATTGTATCGACCCCAGCATATCGTATGCCCATGGCTGATCCCCGATTCATTCACTTGCGCGTCCATTCCGAGTATTCGTTGTTGGAAGGGGCGGTGCGACTTAAGAAGCTGCCTGATCTTTGTGCAGCCAAGGGCATGCCCGCCGTTGCGCTGACGGACACAAACAACCTTTTTGCAGCGCTTGAGTTTTCTGTTGGTGCGGCAGGTGCAGGCATTCAGCCAATCATCGGCTGTCAGGTCGATGTGCGGGTGGCTGAACCCGTGCCGGGCGAACGGGCAAAGCCGCCCGCGCCGGTGGTTCTGCTGGCGCAGGCCGAGGTTGGATACGAGCACCTGATGAAGCTCAACTCTTGCCTATATCTGCGACGCGATGGGGAATTGCCGCATGTCACTCTGGATGAATTGGCGCAGCACAGCGAGGGTGTGATCTGCCTGTCAGGTGGGCCAGACGGGGCGGTTGGGCGCATCTTGCAGCAGGGCAATCGCGGCGCGGCCGAGGCGGTGATGCAGCGGTTGGCCGAGATGTTCGGCGACAGGCTTTATGTTGAGTTGCAGCGCCATCCGGGCGAAAACGGACTGCCTGAGAGCGAACGCCTGACCGAGCGGCCCTTTGTCGAGATGGCCTATGCGATGGGCCTGCCGTTGGTGGCGACCAATGATGTGTATTTCCCTAAATCCAACATGTACGAAGCGCATGATGCGCTGATCTGTATTTCCGAAGGCGCGTATGTCGACCAGCAGGAGCCACGCCGCCGGTTAACGCCGCAGCATTACTTCAAATCGCCGCAAGAGATGGCGACGCTTTTTGCCGATCTGCCGGAAGCCATCGAAAATACCGTGGAAATCGCACAACGCTGTGCCTTCATGGCGTATCGGCGTGATCCGATTTTGCCGAAGTTCGCGGATGACGAGGTAGAAGAACTTAAGCGGCAGGCGCGCGAGGGCTTGAAAGATCGACTCGCGGTGATCCCGCATGCGGCCTCGGTCGAGGACTATGAAAAACGGCTTGAGTTCGAGCTGGGCATCATCGAAGGCATGGGATTCCCCGGGTACTTCCTGATCGTTGCCGATTTCATCAAATGGGCCAAGGATCACGACATTCCGGTGGGGCCGGGCCGGGGATCTGGTGCGGGGTCTCTGGTGGCTTATGCGCTGACCATCACCGACCTTGATCCGCTGCGCTATCAGCTTCTGTTCGAACGCTTCCTGAACCCGGAACGTGTGTCGATGCCCGACTTCGACATCGACTTCTGCATGGACCGCCGGGAAGAGGTGATCCGTTATGTGCAGGATAAGTACGGGGTCGACAAGGTGGGACAGATCATCACCTTTGGTGCGCTTTTATCCAAGGCCGCCGTGCGCGATGTGGGGCGTGTGTTGCAGATGCCGTATGGGCAGGTCGACCGTCTGTCGAAGATGATCCCGGTAGAAGGGGTGAAGCCTGTCAGCATAGAAAAGGCGCTGATTGACGAACCCCGCTTGCGCCAGATGGCGCGCGAGGAAGAGGTGGTGGATCGGCTTCTGACTTATGGTCAGCAGGTCGAAGGATTGCTCAGGAACGCCTCGACGCACGCGGCGGGGGTGGTGATCGGGGACCGCCCGCTGGATGCGTTGGTGCCGCTTTACCAAGATCCGCGCTCGGACATGCCGGCGACCCAGTTCAATATGAAATGGGTGGAACAGGCCGGGCTGGTGAAGTTCGACTTTCTTGGTCTCAAGACCCTGACGGTGATCCAGTACGCGCTGGACATGATTTTTAAGTCGTATCGGGACCTGCACATCGCCGCCGACGGAACGGAACTGTATCAACCTGCCGAAGGGGCCGCGAACGATATCGGGCATATCCCGCTGGATGACGAGGCGACCTACAAGCTTTATGCCGCCGCCAAAACGGTCGCAGTGTTCCAGGTGGAAAGCTCGGGCATGATGGATGCGCTTAAGCGCATGAAACCCACCTGTATCGAAGACATCGTGGCGCTCGTGGCGCTGTACCGTCCCGGCCCGATGGAGAACATCCCGACCTATTGCGAGGTCAAGAACGGTCTCAAGGAACGGGAATCCGTACACCCGCTGATTGACCACATCCTTGAGGAAACGCAGGGCATCATCGTCTATCAGGAACAGGTGATGCAGATCGCGCAGGTCATGGCGGGCTACAGCCTTGGCGGCGCCGACTTGCTGCGCCGCGCGATGGGTAAAAAGATCAAAGAGGCGATGGACGCCGAACGCCCGAAATTCGAAAAGGGCGCGGCAGAGAACGGGGTCGAAGCCAAGAAAGCCTCGGAGGTGTTCGACCTTCTCGAAAAGTTCGCCAACTACGGCTTTAACAAATCCCACGCCGCGGCCTATGCGGTTGTCAGCTACCAGACAGCATGGCTCAAGGCAAACCACCCGGTCGAATTCATGGCTGGGGTCATGAACTGCGATATTCATCTGACTGACAAGCTTGCGGTCTATTTCGAAGAGGTCAAAAAAGGTCTTGCCCTGCCGTGGGTGCCGCCCTGCGTGAACCGGTCTCAGGCGATGTTCGATGTGCAGGATGGGGCGTTGGTTTATGCGCTGGGGGCGCTGAAAAACGTCGGAGTCGAGGCGATGAAACTGGTCGTCGACGGGCGTGGCGATAAACCTTTTGTTAACCTTTTCGATGTGGCCCGAAGAGTGGATTTGAAACGGGTGGGAAAACGCCCGCTTGAGATGCTTGCCCGTTCAGGCGCATTCGACCAGTTGGATCGCAACCGCCGTCGCGTGTTCGAAAGCCTGGATGCGCTGGTGGCATATTCCGCCGCGATTCATGACCAGCGTGCGTCTTCCCAAGTGTCATTGTTTGGTGAGGCGGGGGACGATCTGCCAGAACCGCGCCTGTCGCCAGTATCGGACTGGTTGCCCGCAGAACGGCTGTCAGAAGAATTCAAAGCAGTCGGCTTCTACCTGTCCGGTCATCCCCTTGACGACTACATGACCGCGCTCAAACGCAAAGGCGCGATGACGCTGGATGATGTGTTGGCGAAGGCGCAGAACGGCCCGTGTGTGGTCAAGATGGCGGGCGTTGTTGCTGGACGGCAGGAACGCAAGTCGGCGCGCGGTAACCGCTTTGCGTTTGCCCAACTCAGCGATCCAACTGGCGCATATGAGGTCACGCTGTTTTCCGATACGCTTGAGGCGGCGCGCGATCATCTGGAAACCGGATCGAAGGTCATGGTCACCGTTGAGGCGACGCTTGAATCTGATCAGCTTAAACTGCTTGGGCGGTCCGTGGCGCCCGTGGATATCGCCGTGGCTGACGCGGTAAGCATGGGTCTGCGCATTTTTGTGGACGAAATTGATGTCGTCTCGCACGTGGCCTCTGTCCTGACGCGCGCGGCAGACCAGTTGCCCAAGGCAGGTAAAGGTCCGATCCGCATTTGTTGCCTCAACGCGCCGGGGCTGCCCGGGGAAGTTGATGTCGCGCTGGCCCGCGAATTCCCCGTGACGCCCGAGATCAAAGGCGCGATCAAGTCTCTGGGCGGTGTTCTTGACGTTGAGGAGCTGTAGGCCAATCAAGGCGGATTGTCGCGCTTGGTTTGCTGGACGGAGTGATATCTCGCAGCTAGTGTTCCGCATCGGAGTTAGGGGAGACACATGATCCGTTTCATTGTGATCGTGATTGTGAGCGGTCTGCTGGCAGGATGCGCCAGCGACCCATTGCGCGATGTGCCGCGCTTGTCCGAAACCGATGTCAGCGACAGCGAAATCCAGGCCGCTTTGCGCGGTGAGCCGGATGTCGAGGCCGAGGCAGTGGTCCCAGTGGCAGAACCACAACGGCGCGGTCTGTTGGGGCGTCTTTTTGGCGGTGATGCAACGCCGTCGCAGACTGATGACAGCTTGCCAACCACCGCAACGGATGCGGCGCCTGTTGCGGAAGAGGCCGAAACCGAGCTTGATACAGCCACAGCTGCCGACGCTTCTGCCGCGCCAACACTGCCCGCCACGGCCGCTGCACCCCGCCGTGGGTTATTGGGTTTTCTAAGCCGTGCGGCAAAATCGACCCAAGCTGAAGACGGGGTAGAGGTTGCCGCTGTGCCACCGTCCACGCAAAACGACGCTGCTCCGGCCGCGACAGCCAAAGGGCCGAAACCCGGCGCGCCGGACTACCAGATTGTGCCTATGGGAACCGTTTTGCCTTATGGCGTTTTGGCCCGGGTGTGTGATGTGCCGACCCGCCAGCTTGGGTCACGGGTTGAACGTTATCCCGACACGCGCGCGGTTTTTACGCTTTACGATTCCCAGCCGGGTACAACCACGCCGCATACGTTTTACGTGACAGGATTCAAAGACGGCTGTGCGCGGCAGTTCACCGCTGCGCTTGCATTGTTCGGAAGCCCGCAAACCCACGAGCAACTGCGCTATGGTTTGCCGTCTAAGGTACAGCCTTATTCTTCGACCGATGCCGCGTACGAGACCCTCAAATCGCGTGTGTGCCGGGTTGGCAAAGGAAAGCCGTGTGGATCGTCTATGTCCCGACTGGCGCGGAATACGGTTTTCGTCAGTGTTTACGAAAGGTTCGGATCGAACCCGGTTTGGAAAACAATTCTGCTGCACGACGGCGAAGTCGTGCAAACCGATATTCGCGGAAACTAAGCCTGAGGCCTAGTAGTGAGGAGGGCGTTCGTCGCCCAGCACCACGCCACCGGTGCCTTCGGATTCGCGTTCTGCTTCGCGCATCATGAGCATTTCGACCCGCGCGGTCAGGCGGTCAATCTCCTTGGCCTGTACGGCCACGGTATCTGACAGGTCTTCGGTGACGCGCATCAGGTGTGCGATGCGTTCTTCAAGGGCGGTGGTATCCATAGACCACAGATGTGCTGACGCGGTGACGATGGCAAGAGGCAATAGGTCCGTTGGTGGACCTATTGTTTCGCGCGCGAAACATTGGGTCCGTTTCGGACCCTTTAACCTTTTGTTAACCAACGCGGCCATACGCGAGGTTCACCTCTGCTTGCCCCCTCGGGTTCCAACGTTTAGAGGAGGCGCGACACTCAAGCCCAGACGGGAATTGACCATGGCCAAAGAGAAAAAAGCCCCAAAGCCCAAGGCGCAGACGCCCAAGGGCTTCCGCGACTATTTTGGCACCGAGGTGACCGAACGCGCCGAGATGTTGGCGCAGATCGCCGGGGTGTATCATCGCTATGGGTTCGACGCTTTGGAAAGCTCTGCGGTTGAGACGGTTGAGGCGCTGGGCAAGTTCCTGCCCGACGTAGATCGCCCGAATGAGGGTGTGTTTGCGTGGCAAGAAGATGAAGACGGCGACAAGGGCGACTGGCTGGCGTTGCGCTATGATCTCACGGCCCCTTTGGCGCGGGTCTATGCGCAACACCGTAACGATCTGCCGCTGCCGTACCGACGTTATGCTATGGGTCCGGTTTGGCGCAACGAAAAGCCGGGGCCGGGGCGGTTTCGTCAGTTTTATCAATGTGATGCGGATACGGTCGGATCCGGCTCTGTTGCGGCGGATGCCGAGATTTGTGCGATGCTGGCCGATACGCTTGAAGTCGTGGGTATTCCGCGTGGGGATTACATCGTTCGGGTGAACAACCGAAAGGTTTTGAACGGTGTGCTTGAGGCGATGGGGCTGAACGACGACAGCCAGCGCGACGCGGTTCTGCGCACTATCGACAAGTTCGACAAGGTGGGCGAAGCGGGCGTACGTGAACTGTTGGGCAAGGGACGGCTGGATGCGTCAGGCGCTTATATTGACGGTGTGGGCCTAGGCGAAGCGCAAGCCGAGCCCGTTATCGCGTTCTTAACCTCCAAGGGCGAAACTGCCGCCCAGACGATTGAGAATCTGAAGGCGGCGGTTGGTGACAGCACGATTGGGGCAGACGGTGTGGCAGAGCTTGAGCAGATCGCTGATCTGTTGGCTGCTGGCGGCTACGGGCCGGATCGCATCGTCATTGACCCATCCGTTGTGCGTGGCCTTGGCTATTACACCGGCCCGGTGTTCGAGGCGGAGCTCACGTTTGAAATCCTTGATGAAAAGGGTCGAAAGCGGCAGTTCGGATCGGTTGCAGGCGGCGGGCGCTATGACGATCTGGTCAAACGCTTTACCGGCCAGCCGGTCCCCGCCACTGGGGTCAGCATCGGTGTGGATCGTCTTTTGGCCGCCCTCCGTGAAAAAGGCCGGATCGGCAGCCAAAGCGCGGGCCCGGTCGTGGTTACCGTCATGGATCGCGACCGCATGGGCGATTATCAGGCCATGGTGGCCGAACTGCGCAGCGCGGGCATCCGGGCCGAGGTCTATCTCGGGAACCCCAAGAATTTCGGCAACCAACTGAAATACGCAGACAAGCGTAATTCGCCGGTGGCCGTGATCGAAGGCGGCGACGAAAAGGCCAATGGCGTGGTGCAGATCAAGGACCTGATCTTGGGTGCCAAGATCGCGGAAAGCGCAAGTCTGGAGGAATGGCAGGACCGTCCCAACCAGTTCGAAGTGCCGCGCGATCAGCTTGTGACCAAGGTGCGCGAGATCCTCGAAAGCTATTCCTGATGGCGCAAGACATTCCCTATAAATCCCGCGTCAGGATTGAGGCCGAAGCCATCTGTGACGGGTTTGTTGCTGACGGGGCGGCCCGGTTTGAGACGGATATCTTGCTGCCTGCTGAGGTGCTGCTTGATCTTTACGGCGAGGACATCCGCGCCCGTGCTTATGTGACCACCGACCCGGAACGCGGCGAGATGATGCTGCGCCCGGATTTCACCGTTCCTGTCGTACAGTACCACATGGCGGGTGATGGTTTACCCGCAAGCTATACCTACTTCGGCGAGGTTTTCCGCAAGCAGGAAGACCACCCTGACCGCCGCAGCGAATACATGCAGGTGGGTTACGAAGAATTTGGCGGGGCAAATGCGGCTGTTTCGGATGCCGATGTGTTCGGCCGCTTTTCCGAGGTGCTTGCGCCACTAGGTCTGCGTGCGGCGACTGGGGATATCGGTATCCTGATCGCGATGGTACAGGGTCTGTCCACCACTGATGATCGCCGTGCGGCGCTGATGCGCCATATCTGGCGGCCCTCGCGGTTTACCGCTTTGGTCAAGCGCTTTGCTGGTTTGACGCCGATGCCGCCGTCACGAGCGGCGCTGCTGGCGTCGGATACGACGGCACCAGAGCCGGGTGTGATGATCGGCCTGCGCAGCGAACGTGAGATCGCGACCCGACTTGATGCATTGCGCGCAGATGCAGCAGAGCCGCCGATGTCGGCAGAAATGGTTGAGTTGATCGCCGCGGTCCTCTCGGTGTCAGAAACCTGCCCGAACGCGTTGGAACACCTGCGTGATATCGGGGTGGATCTGCCGGGTTTGCTGCCCACGCTCGACCGTTTCGAGGCACGATGCGACGCGATGGCCAAACGTGGTATCGACGTGGAGGCGTTGCCATTCGAAGCGTCCTACGGCCGAACTTCGATGGAATACTACGATGGCTTCGTTTTTGGCTTCTATTCCGAAACGCGACCAGACCTTCCCCCCGTTGCAACCGGCGGGCGCTATGACGCGCTGACCCGGCGGCTTGGGCAGGGGCGCGAAATCCCGGCCGTGGGAGGCGTGATCCGGCCTGACCTCGTGCTCGAACTGGGAGGGCTGCCATGACGATCAAGCTGGGTGTGCCGTCCAAAGGGCGGCTGATGGAAAAGACCTTTGACTGGTTCGGCGCACGGGGCGTGACCCTGTCGCGGACCGGATCAGAGCGCGAATATGCTGGTACGGTGGGCGGGGTCGATGGTGTTGATCTGGTGCTGCTTTCGGCGGGGGAAATCCCGCGCGAACTGGCAGCGGGACGCATTCACCTTGGGGTGACGGGGAACGATCTCATTCAGGAAAAGCTGGTGCAATGGGACCAGAAAGTCGAACCGCTGGCACCGCTGGGGTTCGGTCATGCGAACCTAATCGTCGCTGTGCCGCAATGTTGGGTCGATGTGGATACGCTGGATGATCTGGATGGGGCGGCGGCTGCGTTCCGCGCCCGACACGGATTTCGGATGCGGATTGCCACAAAGTATCACCGACTGGTGCGCGATTACCTGCGCCGGGGCGGCGTGGCGGATTACCAATTGGTGGACAGCCAAGGTGCGACTGAGGGCACGGTCAAGAACCTGACAGCCGAGGCGATTGCGGACATTACCACAACCGGGGAAACGCTGCGAGCAAACCATCTGAAGATCCTTGATGAACCGCCGGTTCTGGAAAGTCAGGCAACGTTGTTCCGCAGCCGATTGGCGCATAAGACGGATGAAGACAGGGTTATCCTGCGGGCGTTGATCGAACGCCTCGAGGTGTAGCGCGGGTCACTCCGTTGACGGAGTGATCGAAACGCGTTGACGCGTTTTGTTGCCCTAAACGAAGCGCTGGAACAGATCCCGCAGGGTGACATGCGCCTTGAGACGTGTGGCCAGCAGAAACAGCCCGGCGGCTTTGCGCTGCAGGTAGAGCACCTCGGTTGGTGGGATATGCTGGATCGATCTGTTGCGGCCCAAAGCCATACCTCGGTCACGCAGATCGGCCACCAAAGAGGTGTCGCCAAAATCAAACCCATCCGGGTGCAGCATCGGTCCGTTGGCTGTCTCTACCATTCCAATGATTTCGCCGCGTACCGTTTCGGGCAAGCCATCCGCGAGCAGATTAAGGTCGCGCAGGGCGTCGGCAATACCGGGCAAGTCATCCTCCAAGGAAGGACGCAGGATTGCTCGCGACTGTGCCACAAGGTCCGGTGTCAGAACCCGAGTCGCCCCGAAATCCAGCAGGACCAGCTTTCCCGTTTCGGTTTGCCAGCGAAAATTGGCGAAGTTGGGATCGGATTGGACAAGGTTAAACTCGAAAACCTCGCGCATCATCAGGGCGATGAGCCGTTCGGCCATGCGGTCGCGCGTGGTCTGATCTGCGTCTTCCAACGTGTCGATGGGGTCTGAGGGGATGAACTCCATCGCGAGGATGTCACGCGTCGAGAGGTCGTCATGGTAGGCCGGGACTATGAAGTCCGGGTCATCTTTCAGCAGCGCACCAAACCGGACAAGGCTGCGGGCCTCTTGGCCGTAGTCGGCCTCTTCATGCAGTTGCGTGCGGGCATCCTTGAGCAGCGGTTTAAGGTCTAGACCCTTGGGCATCAAGCCGGACAGGCGCATGAGGCTGGCAAGATTGCGCAGGTCGCTGTCGATGCTGTCGCGTATGCCGGGATATTGCACCTTGATCGCCAGATCGCGCCCATCGCGGGTTTGGGCGCGGTGGACTTGTCCGATGGAGGCCGCGGCGATGGGGCGGACGTCGAATTTTTTGAACTGTTTGGTAAAATCTGCCCCCCAGGCTTTGGTCAGCACCTGCTTGAGTTGGGCGGGCGGCATGAAATGGGCTTGGGCTTGCAGTGGTCGCAGCACGGCGGCCAATTCAGGGGTTAGCAGGTCGCCCGCTTCGAGGGACAGGAGTTGGCCCATCTTCATCGCAGCACCGCGCATCTGGGACAGCTGTTGCGTCAGGCGATGGGCGTTTGATGGGGTCAGGAACATGTCGCGGGGCGACGGGCGTTGTCCGCGCAGCAAGTGCTTTGCACCTTCGGCCGCAGCAGATGTCAGTAAGCCGCCTGCCAGACCGCCCATGCGGACGGCCCGGGTGGCGCGTCCAGTGGGGACCGCGCGACTGCGTGGGTCGAAGTCATCTTTCATATCGCAGAGGTAACGCCCGGTTGGCCCGAGGCAATGTGGGCGCGCGCCAAAAATCAAGTCTGGCGCGCGCGGTGTCGCGGCTTATTCAGCGGCTGCGATCTTGTCTTGTGTCTTGGTGTCGAAATCGGACGCGTCGTGACGTTCGTGAAGCTGTTCGCTGGGGTCGCCAAAGGCACGGTTGACCATGCGGCCACGCTTGGCTGCCGGGCGCGCGTCA
>JANSYF010000015.1 GCA_024742575.1 Paracoccaceae bacterium
CGACAATCACCCCGGAACAATTGGAGCTCTTCGACACCCTCGATATACCAAAACCCGCTTGATCCCTTCTCGGTAGTCACACAATGGCAGACCTGGCCATAACAATATCAATCACTTAGTCGATTTGCTGTCGAACTTGCATGCGCCCGGCTTTTCTACTTCTGGGCCTTGGGAAGCGCGCAGAGCATCTCAAACAGAAGGTTCGACGCAATCAGCGCGCCTTAAAGCGCGAGAAATCCGACGCCCGTGAAAGCGACCGCGCATCCGGCCCATTGGGCCGGGGTCATCCGCTCTTTAAGGAACATCCATGCCAGTACGACGGTCAGCATGCCGAAAAGAGATGAGGAAACAGCGGCGTATTTTGCGTTTTCCAATGCCCCTGCAGACAGGACACACATCAATGCGATGCCATCCGCAATGCCCATGGCAACGAGCCAAGGAAGTGCATTTCGGCCCGGCCAGAAGGGAAGCTTGAACACGATAAGCAATCCGACGACCAGCAGCAAAGCAGTCACGCGCGTCACCAGTGTGCTTGGCATTTCGTGACTAATAAAGGCAGCGGATTGGCCAAAGGCGAACGTTCCCGCGAAACCGGCGGCAGCGATCAGCGCGTATATTACGGTTGGTCCGATGGCTGGCGTTTCTTCGTCACTTGTATCTGAGAGAGCCGCCACGCAAGAGACACCGCTGACGATCGCAAACACTGCGAGCCACTGAAGCGCCGACACCGCATTTCCCTGCAATGCGAACCAGCCCACCGACAAGATGGGGTATCCCGCAATTAACGGTGCAACCAGTCGAACCGGACCCCTTTCAAATGCGTGATAAAGACCGAAGGTGGCGATGACAAAGCAAGCGCCTGCACCGATCGACAGGTAGACGGCTTGCGCGGGCAATGTTTGAAACGTGCCAGTGCCGAATGTCGCCAGGGTGTGAAAGACCAAACCCGTCAGAATGACGATAAAGATGCATGCGCTGATTGAAGTCTTTTGACTTAGAAACCGGACGCAGATGTCGTGGAAGCCCCAGCAAAGAGCGGCGACCAGTCCAAGGGCAAGAGCGCTCATTTATTGATTCGACATTACTGGCATCGCGTAGAGACAAGTTTCTGCCAAAGGGAAAAATGAACTGAGCATGAGGCGAATATTTTCCATAACGGCAATGCAAAACCCGCTGATAAAGATCACAACCGGACCCTGCGAAGAAAACTGATGTAATGATTGATCATCCGCTCGAATCTATTTGCCGAAGTCTTCATTGCCTGTATTCTTACAATTAAACATTTATTCCGTTCATGCAACTCATGTCAGGGAGGGTCAAAGTGCTCGACGACTATCCAAGTGTGCGGCCGGGTCCCCCGAAACCAAGTGCGATCATCAAGCCAAGCGTGTTTTCAATGCCGCCCGGGACAGAACGATACGTTGTCGAAGGACAAGGTGCTGTTTTGATCCCGATCGAGACAGGGGATCAGCTGACAATCGTAAACGATGAAGGTGGGCAACGTTGCGAGATTGTTGTCGCAGATGGCAAAGGCCGCGTTGATGCCGGGATCATTGGAGCGACAGTGCAGGGGCCTGCAGACGGTCTGAAATCACTGCTGACGTCGGATGACCGATCCTTGCGTGGGCTGCGCATGGGGCTCGATGCGCGCGGTATTGACTTGGGTTCGGCGCAAGCGGTTCATCTATTCGAAAACACAACACCCGCCAAAACCGAGGCAAGTTTTTCCGCGGTGCGAAACGGGACGTTGATCATCGCGGCACCTGGGCCTGTGATGGATTTCGAAACCCAAGACACGGCAACATCGCTGACCGTGATGATCAAACGAGCTACGATCAAAACGCGCGCGCGGTTTGCCTTGCCAGACCCGTTGGCGGACCCTTTGACTGACGTGCGTATCCACAGCCAAACAGCGCAGGCCTATTTTGTGAAGGCTGGCGACTACATCCAGATCCTGGATGTCGATGGGCGGCAATGTACTGATTTTGAATGCTTTTCGGCACGAAAACTCGACAAAGGCATCGAACATGCGTTGGACGTCACCACAACACGGACGTTGATGGGCCATGCTTATCCTATGCCTGGCTTACATGCGAAATATTATGATCAGGAAATGGTCCCGCTGGTTGAAGTGGTGCAAGACACATGCGGGCGCCATGATGCCTTTGCGATGGCGTGCACCGCGAAATACTATGACGATATCGGCTATCCGGGCCATGTGAATTGCTCGGATAACTTCAACAAGGCGCTTGCTGAATACAACGTCACGGGCCGCCCGGGCTGGATGGCAATCAACTTCTTCTTCAATACGTTCCTCGACGATCACGGCGTCATGTACTCCGACGAGCCGTGGAGCCGTCCGGGTGACTACGTTCTGTTGCGGGCCCTTACGGATATCGTTTGTGTGTCCAGCGCGTGCCCGGATGACACCACAGCTGCCAATGGTTGGGACCCGACCGACATTCACATTCGCACTTATAGCGGCAAGGAAACCTTTCAGAAGGCCGTTGCTATCCGCGCCACACCAGATTCAGAGGCCAAAATGACCAAGCAAACCGGTTTCCACGAGAGTTTCGCCAAACACACCCGGAACTTTGTTGAGTATAATGGTTTTTGGTTGGCCAATTGTTTTGCCGCTGCCGGTCCCATTGCGGAATACCATGCGTGCCGGGAAAAATGTGTGATCCTTGATCTATCGCCGCTGCGCAAATTCGAGATCACTGGCCCAGACTCCGAAGCGCTGTGTCAGTACGCCTTTACCCGTAATATGAAAACGCTTCCCGTAGGCGGCGTGGTGTATACCGCGATGTGTTACGAACACGGCGGAATGATTGACGACGGCACTGTTTTTCGGCTGGGAAAGGACAATTTCCGCTGGATCGGTGGGTCTGATTACGGTGGCGAATGGCTGCGCGATTTGGCCGAAAAGCACGGCCTCAAGGTGCTTGTGCGGTCTTCGACCGACCAAATGCACAATGTCGCGGTGCAAGGCCCAGAAAGCCGTGATCTGCTGCGCAAGCTTGTCTGGACAGCGCCCCACAACCCGGAGTTCGACCAGTTGGACTGGTTCCGTCACACGCCTGCGCGGTTGCACAATGAAGCAGGCACACCATTCGTGTTGAGCCGTACCGGGTATACGGGCGAGTTGGGCTACGAGGTATTTTGCCATCCCAAAGACTGCAAAGAGATCTTTGATGCGATCTGGGACGCCGGACAAGAGCACGGGCTGACCCCAATGGGGCTTGAGGCGCTCGATATGGTGCGGATCGAAGCCGGGTTGATCTTTGCGGGGTATGATTTCTCGGATCAGACGGATCCGTTTGAGGCGGGCATTGGGTTCACCTGTCCATTGAAGTCTAAATCGGATGATTTTGTCGGACGCGACGCCCTGATCCGGCGCAAAGAGCATCCGATGCGCAAGCTTGTGGGCCTTGAGATCGACAGCAACGTCGATGTGAGCCACGGCGATTGCATTCATATCGGTCGTGCTCAGATCGGCGAGATCACATCGTCCATGCGGTCTCCCTTGTTGAAAAAGAACATCGCCTTGGCGCGGATCGACGTGGCACATGCAGCGGCCGGAACCGAGGTCGAGATTGGCAAGCTTGATGGTCATCAGATGCGTTTGCCCGCAAGAGTTGCAGAAACGCTTGCCGCGTATGATCCCAACAAGGAACGTCCCCGGTCATGATCCGCTTTGCCATCGCACTGGCCGTTTTCTCCGGAGCAGCAGAGGCGCAATCGGTCAAACTGCGTGGTAATGAGGTTGAGATATTGCTTTCGGGCAATACAGCCATCGGCATGTGGGAGGGTCATGCGTACCGCCAGTATTACGACGCGGACGGAACCACGATTTACGCCCAAGAGGGGTCAGCGTCCTTGCGTGGGAATTGGCGGGTCGAGGGAGAGGAATACCAGAGCATCGGGATCTTCGATGTGGACTGGGAAGGCAGGTTCGTCATGGAATATGCTGGCCAATGGTTCTGGGTCAGTAAGACAATTCCACCCACGCCGTTCGAGGTAGTCGAAGGAAAGAAGTTGTTTGCGGAATGAGCATGCTGAACGACATTGGTGGCGAACAAAAATTGCGCGATCTGGTCGAGCTGTTCTATGATCTGGTCGAGACACTTCCCGAAGGGGCGAATCTACGACGCCTCCATGCCCGAGGCCATGGAGTTGCACATGCCCGTGTTGAGCAATTCAATTTCCTGAGTGGGTTCATGGGTGGTCGGCCATATTACAAAGAGAAGCATCAGCATATGGATGTTAAGCTGATGCACGCCCACGTTCCTATTCGGAAGGCCGACGCTGAGAACTGGCTTTTTTGTATGCGAAAGGCTTTGGCCGAAGAAGCGCATACAGGGCCACATATAGATAAGCTGAATGCAGTCTTTGAACGTGTTGCAATGTTATTGATTAACGAGGTGCCAGATTGGGAAGATCATTTAGCAAAGTCGGAATGAACTCTCGTTTCGTGGTGGGGCTGGCAGTGTCGTTGTCTGTAGGGTCAGCGGCACATGCCAATATATGTGACGATGCCCTGATGCTCGGTACCCAGAGCGCTGATCTTATATTGACACTTCCGGGAACGCAGATGCCAACTCAGTGTACGCGTTCACTGGTGTTGTCCGGTGGCTCTCAGGTGCATTGTGGTTGGGCGTTTCCTTACCGAGCACCCGAAGCGACCGTCGCCTTCGAACGTCTTGTAGCCACTGTTTCTGAGTGTCTTGGGGCCGAAGCCACAATGACGGCAGATCCGGATGTAAACCACCCGGATTTTTATGATCTCCAGACCTTTCAGATGAAAGGCCAGGAGATCGGAGTTTCGCTGAAGGATAAGGCGGGTCTGTCAGAGACCTACATCTTCCTCAGAATTGCGGTTCCAGACTAGTTTAGTTCTGGAGGTAGACCTCAAGACTGTCATCCAGTGCATCTTTCCACGGCGTGTGATGCAACGGTGCCATCGTACCCGTGATGACGGATTTATAGGCGTTGTTGCGGAAGGTCATGATGTCCACCTTCTTGTGCCCTTTCCACTCTTTGAAGGCTTGGCACGCCCCCTCGACATCAAAGCTTGGGTAATCCGTCTCGTCGATGAGTTCCTTGGTATAGTCGCCCTGATACCAGATGCAGGCGTAGTCATCTTCAAGCGCTGCTTCCGCCGCCTTGCGTGCATCGACGTCAGCCACCATCGCGGCATGGTCGGGCAGGGCGATCCGGTCCATGATGACATCCCGTACCCACCAAGCTTGGGCATCGAACATGTTGAACGTGAACCACTGATCCTGCATCCCTAAATAGAACAGGTCAGGTTCATGAACATAGGTGGTGCCCTTGTAAAGGTCGTTGGACGCCAACACGTTCGGGGTCTTGAGACGCAGGCTGTCCGGCAGGAAGGGGAAGTGGTGCTTGTAGCCGGTACACAGGATTACTGCATCGACATCTTTGGTGGTGCCATCTTTGAAATGCGCCGTATTGCCGTCCACTTGGGTGAGCAGCGGCACCTCTTTCCAATTGTCGGGCCATTTGTAACCCATGGGCGCCGTGCGGTGGCTAACAGTGATGCTTTTGGCACCGTATTTCCAAAGCTGCGAACCAATGTCTTCGGCTGAATAGGATGTTCCGACGATAAGTACGTCCTTGCCAGCAAATTCCATTGCGTCGCGGAAATCATGGGCGTGCAAAACGCGGCCCTTGAACGTGTCGAAACCGTCGAAATGGGGCACGTTCGGAGTGCTGAAATGGCCTGTTGCCACGATCACATGATCGAAGTGCTCTGTGTACGTGTGGTCTTCGGGCAGGTGGCAGACCGTGACATTGAAGCCGGTATCGGTTTTCTCGACCCAGCGGACCGTCGTTTCAAAGCGGATCCAATCGCGAACGCCAGCTTTTTCGACCCGACCTTGAATGTAGTCGAAGAGAACGGCACGGGGCGGGTATGAAGCGATTTGCTTTCCGAAATGTTCTTCAAAGCTGTAATCAGCGAATTCAAGCCCTTCCTTGGGGCCGTTCGACCACAGATAACGGTACATCGAACCATGCACAGGCTCTCCGTACTGATCCAGGCCCGTCCGCCAAGTGTAATTCCAAAGTCCGCCCCAATTCGCTTGTTTTTCGAAGCAGACGATTTCCGGAATTTCAGCACCCTTAGCTTGTGCTGATTGAAACGCGCGCAGCTGCGCAAGGCCTGACGGCCCGGCCCCCAAAACAGCAATTCGCTTGGTCATCGTACGGCTCCTTTATGTGAAAATATTTGTCGCCTCATTGCAATGGCATCACCACTATAAGTCAACAATTTTTCTTACTGGTAAAATGATAAAAGCTCCGTTCGCCTGTTGGACTGGCTTTAAATTGCAGATAGCCTTGAAGAGAAACGCAATAGGGGCAGGGGCATGACAAACGAAAAACCTCATTTCAGCTTCTGGCTCATCGCAGCGGCAGGTCTTGCTTGGAATTTGATGGGGTGCTTGAACTACATCACACAAACCAACCCGGAAAACGTTGCTCGGATGCCTGAAATCTATCAGGTGATCATTGCGGGACGACCAGCTTGGGCAACATTTGCCTTTGCAATCGCCGTTTTCGGCGGGGCCGTTGGGTGCATCCTTTTGCTGATGCGCAAAAAGATGGCGTTTCCGGTTCTGGCTATTTCATTTGTCGGGATTGTTGTGACCGCGTGGTTCACGTTTAGCGTTGTTGGCGCCGTGCCTTCGATGGTGCTGTCTATCCTCATCGGCGCGGCGCTGCTTTGGTACGCGTCCATTGTGCGCCGTTTTCACTGGCTTGCATGAGGAAGAAAAAAGGCCTGTGCAACAGGATGTTGCACAGGCCGTCAGATTAGATATCCAGCGTGTTTGCCTTTTCCCACGATGAGAAGTGTGAGGCGTAGTCGTTCCACTCTTCGTGTTTCATCTTGAGATAAGCGGCCGAGAATTCTTGGCCCATCGTTTCTTTCAAGCCTTCGTCTTTGTCATACTCGCGAAGGGCATCCAGCATATTCAGCGGCAGTTTCGGTGCGTCTGTGACCGTGTGGCCTTCGGCATACATGTCAATATCATGCCGCTTGCCCGGATCGGCCTTAGAGCGGATGCCTGACAGCCCAGCAGCAATGATTACAGCCTGCAAAAGATAGGGGTTGGCCGCACCATCGGGAAGACGCAGTTCAAACCGGCCCGGTCCGGGGACGCGAACCATGTGCGTTCGGTTGTTACCTGTCCATGTTACGGAATTCGGCGCCCAAGTCGCACCAGACGTGGTGCGCGGTGCGTTGATCCGCTTATAGCTGTTGACGGTTGGGTTGGTGATCGCCGCTAGTGCACTTGCGTGCTTCATGATCCCGCCAAGGAAATGTTTGCCACGTTCGGACAGGCCGACTTCGCCAGTCTGCCCAGAGCCTTCTCCGGCGAACACGTTTGTCTTGGCATCTGTGCCGGGCGCATCCCAAACCGAAATATGCGCGTGGCACCCATTCCCCGTGAGGCCTTCAATCGGCTTTGGCATGAACGTCACACGGTAGCCGTGCTTTTCGGCAACGCACTTGGCCATGAATTTGAAGAACGAGTGTTTGTCCGCCGTGCGCAGCGCATCGTCGAAGTCCCAGTTCATCTCCCACTGGCCATTCGCGTCTTCGTGGTCGTTCTGATAGGGGTTCCAGCCCAGCTCAAGCATGTGGTCCGAAATCTCACGGATCACATCCAGACGCCGCATGAACGCCTGCTGATCATAGCAGGGCTTGGCAGCCGTATCATATTGGTCCGAAATCTGTTGGCCGTCAGGCGTGAGTAGAAAGAACTCGGCTTCGATGCCGGTCTTTACATGCATCCCTTCTGCTGCCGCTTCTTCGATCAAACGACACAACACATTGCGGGGTGCTTGTTTAAGGGGCTCGCCCTCCATCACGCAGTTGGCGGGAACCCAAGCGATTTCCTTGTTCCAAGGCAGGATGATTACGGCCTCGGGGTCTGGGACAGCCAGCATGTCGGGATGCGCTGGAGTCAGGTCAAGCCATGTGGCAAACCCGGCGAACCCTGCGCCATCTTCCTGCATGTCCGCGATCGCACGCGCGGGAACAAGCTTGGCGCGCTGTCCTCCAAACAGATCGGTGTAGGAAATCATAAAGTATTTGACGCCATTCTTTTCGGCGAATTTTGCTAGGTCTGTTGCCATCGGTTTTTTCCCTGTCGTAGAAAATTCGGGGCGCGGTCTGATTGTCAGCCGCGCCCTCGTTTTGGTCAGTAGGATGTGCCAGGTTTGCCGGGATACCAGTTCGTACCCGCCAGCGGCACTTGCGCCATAGCGGCCGCTTCCATGGTCAGCGCTACCAGATCTTCGGGTTCCAGATTGTGAAGATGGTTTTTGCCGCACGCCCGCGCGATGGTTTGCGCTTCAAGGGTCATCACTTTGAGGTAGTTGCGCAGGCGGCGCCCGCCTTCTACCGGATCAAAGCGTGCCATCAGTTCAGGATCTTGGGTGGTGATCCCGGCGGGGTCTTTGCCTTCGTGCCAATCGTCGTATGCGCCAGCGGTGGTGCCCAACGCGTTATATTCAGCTTCCCATTTCGGATCATTGTCCCCCAGCGCGATCAGGGCTGCGGTTCCAATTGCCACCGCATCAGCGCCAAGCGCCATGGCCTTGGCGACATCGGCACCAGTCCGGATGCCACCGGACAGGATCAGTTGCACCTTGCGATGCATGCCAAGATCCTGAAGCGCCTGGACAGCTGGGCGCACAATCGCCAGCGTGGGCTGTCCCACATGTTCGATAAACACGTCCTGCGTCGCCGCTGTTCCGCCCTGCATGCCATCAAGCACCACTGCGTCGGCGCCAGCTTTGACCGCAAGCGTGGTGTCATAATACGGGCGAGCGCCTGCGACCTTGACGTAGATCGGCACTTTCCAACCCGTGATCTCGCGCAGTTCAAGGATCTTGATTTCAAGATCATCTGGTCCAGTCCAGTCCGGGTGACGACATGCAGAACGCTGATCAATCCCTTTGGGAAGGTTGCGCATTGCGGCCACGCGGTCGCTGATCTTTTGACCCAAAAGCATCCCGCCACCGCCGGGTTTTGCACCTTGGCCGACAACGATCTCGATCGCATCTGCCTTGCGCAAGTCATTTGGGTTCATGCCATAGCGTGACGGAAGATATTGATAGACAAGCTTTTTCGAATGACCGCGTTCTTCGGGGGTCATCCCGCCGTCGCCCGTTGTCGTGGACGTTCCCGCAGCAGACGCGCCGCGTCCCAACGCTTCTTTGGCGGGACCGGAAAGCGCGCCGAACGACATGCCAGCAATTGTGATCGGAATATCCAACTCAATCGGATTTTCAGCGTGGAGACCGCCGATGGTCACAGAGGTTTCGCACTTTTCGCGGTATCCCTCGAGTGGGTAGCGCGAGATAGACGCACCCATGAACAGCAAGTCGTCAAAAGAGGGGAGCTTTCGTTTCGCGCCGCCGCCGCGGATATCGTAGATCCCCGTAGCTGCCGCGCGTCGAATGTCGCTGTTAACGTCCTGAGTGAAAGTCGCTGACTGGCGAGGCGTTGTGTGGGGGATGCCCTTGGGGTCATAATCGTTCATCTGGTGGATCCTCAATACGCGCCGGCGTTGTCGACATGGAAGTTGTACAGTTGACGGGCTGAGCCATAGCGGCTGAACTCGCTTGGATCCGCATCAATTCCTGCTTCGTCGAGCAGGCTTTGCAGAAGTGTGATGTGCTCTTCGCGCATTTCTTTCTTTATGCAATCTGCACCAAGGCTTTTGACCTTCCCACGTACAAAGAAACGCGCTTCATAGCAGCTGTCCCCAAGTGCGTCGCCCGCATCGCCACAAACGACAAGGTTGCCGGATTGTCCCATGAACGCGGACATATGGCCAATGTTTCCTTGTACGACAATGTTCACGCCCTTCATGGAAATCCCGCAGCGCGACGACGCATTTCCTTTGACCACAATCAAACCACCTTGGCCTGTCGCGCCAAGATATTGACTGGCGTCTCCCTCAATCACGATTTTTCCGGACATGATGTTTTCACCTGTGCCGGGGCCGGCGGAGCCGTGAATATTCACTGTCGCCTGCTGGTTCATGCCAGCAGAGTAGTATCCGGTCGAGCCTTTGAT
Organism: Paracoccaceae bacterium; assembly: GCA_024742575.1. Lineage (GTDB taxonomy): Bacteria > Pseudomonadota > Alphaproteobacteria > Rhodobacterales > Rhodobacteraceae > Marivita. The sequence goes on from JANSYF010000015.1 coordinate 10,118, forward strand.
GGTCACCTCGATCGGTGCATCCAAACCGCAGGCAATTGCGTGCGATCCGCGCGGGTTCACAATTTCCCATGACGTCTGATTGGTGTCAGCTGATTGGGCTTGCAGCATCTTGTTGGTTTCCCGAAGGCCAACTTTGGATAAGTCAATCGTTTGCATCAGGCGGCTTTCTCTGTGGCAGTAGGAGTATCGTTGTGGCTCCAGAAATAGACAGTTGCAGGTTCTGGCTCCCACACCCGTGCGGTTTCGATGCCGGGAAGGTCGACCAATGCGCGGTATTCCGAACCGAATGCCACGTATTGATCGGTTTCTGCCATGACAGCAGGTTTGCAGGCGATTGGATCGCGGACAACGCCGAAACCATCCTTTGTGCCCACCACGAATGTGAAGAAGCCATCCAGATCCTGAAGGCTGCTTTCCAGCGCCTCGCCCAGTGTTGCACCGTTTTGCATTTTCCAGGTGAGGTAAGCTGCCCCGACTTCGGTATCATTCTCGGTTTCGATATGGATACCTTCGCGGCGCAGCTTGCGGCGCAGAGAGTTGTGGTTGGACAGCGAACCATTGTGCACAAGGCACTGATCGGCGCCAGTGTTGAATGGGTGAGCACCCATCGTCGTCACGGCCGATTCCGTCGCCATGCGCGTATGCCCAATGCCATGCGTGCCCGACATTTTGGCCAACTCGAATTGGGCTGCCACATTTTTAGGCAAGCCGACTTCTTTGTAAATCTCAAGGCTATCGCCAACACTCATGATGCGAATGCCCATCTCGTTCAGAGCTGCGCGCACCTTGCCCGTTGACCCAGCAGGAATATCAAGGACGGCATGTGTGCTTTTGACAGTCACATTGACCGTGCCGCCAGCGGCGTCCTGCAGTTTACTTGCGAGGTCTGCAAGCGCAGTCTCGGGATCATCCGACTGAACCGTCATCTTGCTACGCCCCACGGTTTCCCCACCGTATATAGCGATTCCAGCGCTGTCTGGACCTCTGTCCGTCATAGTAATCAACATCGCCGTGAGCATCTCGCCCAAGCGTGGTTCAAGAGACCTGTCCTTTAGAAAAAGACCTACAATTCCGCACATTCCAAAGCTCCCGACTCAAGGGCTGGTTTTTCGGCCAGCGATTTGAATCGACGCTACCACCAAAATTCCAAAACTCAACCATCAGGAAACTTTTTTTCTTAACGGGTAAAAAGGGCTAGGTGAAATCGACATTTTGTGCTTCATTTCCGCCAATACACACCCATTGGGAACACGAAATCACAAGAAACCATTCCGACTCGGAGGACGAAAAACCGTGGAAGAACAACTTGCAGAACTTGCTGCCAAGGTGGCTGAACTAGAGGCGTCAGGGGGCGGCGCAGCCGTCACGAACACCATGTTCGCCGAAACTTTTTACTACATTACAATCCCGCTGATGATTCTCATTCACGCGGGATTTCTTGCTTATGAAATGGGGGCATCCCGGCTCAAAAACGTTTTGTCGTCAGGGGTCAAGAACATCCTGGCCTTCGCCTTTGTGATCCCGACGTTCTATTTCTTCGGGTGGTGGGTGTATTGGGGTTTCCCAACAGGTTTGCCGGGCGCTCCGGGGCCTGCGGGTATCTCGGGCGTCGAATACGCCAACGCCATTGCTTGGGGTTGGGGTGATAGCGCCCAATACATGGGTCCGAATATCGCCGATCAGGCATCAGGCGTCTTCTTCGGCGCATTTGCGTTGTTTGCGGCGACGACAGCTTCGATCATGTCGGGCGCCGTTATCGAGCGTATTCAGACCGTCGGCTTTATCATCCTCGCGGTTGTCCTTGGATCGTTTGCTTGGGTCGTTGCAGCGGCTTGGGGCTGGCACGCGGATGGATGGCTGGTCACCCAGTGGGGTGTCCATGACTTTGGTGCGGCGGGTCTTGTCCATGCTGTTGCCGGATTCTTCGCGCTTGGCGTGCTGATCAACCTCGGGCCACGCATTGGAAAGTTCAACGCGGATGGCTCTGCCAATCATATCCCAGGGCACAACATGCCGCTGACGGTCGTTGGTTTGATGTTGATTATCGTCGGCTTCTGGGGCTTCCTCATGGCATGCGTGATTGTCCCGGGTGAAGCTTGGTCATGGTTCGGCGACAAGCCGTCAACGATCTACGGCACACCGATCACTTTGTCGGCCCTGTCTTTCAACATCTTGATGGCAATTGCTGGCGGCATCATCGGTTCTTGGATCATGACTCGCGATCCGTTCTGGATGATGTCTGGTGCTTTGGCCGGAATCATCTCAACAGCGTCTGGGCTTGATATCTACTTTCCCGCCCTTGCGTTCATCATCTCGTTCTCTGCCGGGGTTATACTGAAGCCATGCGCTGATTGGTTGGAGAACAGAGGCATCGACGACGCGGTTGGGGCCGTTACGGTACACGGAACCATCGGTCTTTATGGTGTTGTCATGCTGGGTATCTGGGGTTCGGGCTTCCCGTCGCTTCAGGGTGCGGCAGGCGATGCTCCGACAATTACACTTGTTGGGCAAATCATTGGCGCGGTTGTCTTCTTCCTGCTTGGGTTTGTGCCGGGCTACGTTTGTTCCTTCATCCTCAAGATGTTCGGATTGCTGCGTATCCGGGAAGGGGCCGAACGTGCTGGCATGGACCTCGTGAAGGTTCCCGCTGCTGGTTATCCAGAGTGGGGCAACACCGCGCCTGTGACACCTGCTCATCCCGCAGAATAATGACATTCAAAGGAGAACAACATGTTTCCATATGAACAAGCTTCGTGGGACGTCGTAGATGGCGCCATGTTCATGGGTTGGGGTGGGGCTTTGCCTGGGCTCACGACCTTGATTGCCGCAATCATTTGCATCGCGGTTCTGGTGATCGGACAGCGATCTGAAACGGCCAAGGCCAAAACCTTCGACAAGTAGGTTTAGTTACTTCAAGAATTGGGGCTGCCTGTTTAGGTGGCCCCTTTTTTGTTTGAATTGCCTGCGAGGAAAAAAAGTTGCATGCGATTGTTGCTTTTTAACCTAAGCTGAGGCTCAATGTGCGGTAACGAAAACAGAGTCGAAGACAGGGGAACAGTATGGCCATTCTTTGGAGAGCCTCAGCGCTTGCGCATCGTCACGCAGAAATCGGTGGAGAGCTGGAGGATTGGAACGGCATGGGTACGGCGTGGTTTTACGACCACACGCCCGAGCGCGCCAAAGCAGATTACGAAGCGGTGCGAACCAAAGCCGGCCTAATGGACGTCTCTGGGTTGAAAAAGGTCCATGTCGTCGGTGCTGATGCAGCGTACGTCATTGACCGGGTGACAACCCGCAATGTCGAAAAGATCGCGCCGGGCCGGTCGACCTATGCCTCGATCCTAAACTCGGATGGTAAATTCGTCGACGACTGCATCATCTATCATATCGCGGTTAACTCGTGGTTGGTCGTGCATGGTACGGGTACGGGGATGGAGCAACTTGCCGCCGCAGCCGCGGGAAAGAACTGTGAGATCCTGTTTGACGATGATCTGCACGATATGTCGTTGCAGGGTCCAGTCTCGGTTGACCTGCTGGCCAAAGAAATTCCCGGCATCCGCGATCTGGCCTATTTCGGGCTGATGCAGACGCGTCTCTATGGTCGGGATGTGATGATCTCACGGACGGGATACACGGGTGAGCGCGGGTACGAGATTTTCTGCCGAGCCAAGGACGCTGTTCATCTTTGGGACAGCATTCTGGAAGCGGGAAAAGATATGGGCGTCCGGCCCGTGCAATTCTCGACACTCGATATGCTCCGCATCGAAAGCTACCTGTTGTTCTATCCCGGCGACAACTCGGAGACCTTCCCGTTCGAAAATGAGACATGTGGCGATACGCTTTGGGAATTGGGCCTCGATTTCACAGTATCCCCAGGCAAAACGGGTTTTGTCGGTGCCGAGAACCATTATGCCTCCGAGGGTAAGGAACGGTTCAAGATCTACGGTGTGAAATTGTCTGGTGATGCGATGGATCAAATGGAGATGCATGCGCGCGTCCATCACAAAGGCAAAGATGTGGGTGTGATCACCTATGGCCTGTCTTCGGAACTGAACGGGTATTCAGTCGCAATTGCGCGCCTTGATCCTTCGGTTGCCAAGCCGGGAACGGACCTGACCGTCGTGCAGCCAGACGGCACAGAGCTTGCCGCGACTGCAGAGGAAATGCCGTTCTATGACAAAGACAAATCAATCCGCACCGCAAAGGGTTGAAACTTCAGGGTGCAGGCTGTTGCCTGCACCCATCTGAATTCAATAGGGTAAAGATGACGAAATTCACATTTCCCCAAAGTATCAAGAGCCGCCCAATCTATGGCACGCTCGAAGCCCGCGAAGGCGCTGCGCATCTGCTGGTGGCGGATGCGCATGGTGCCGAGGCAATTCTTGATGTGGCAACGCCTGAAATGATGGCGAAGGCGCATATTATCTACATTCCGAAAGGCCAAGAGTTTGAAGACAGGTTACGCGCTTTAAAACCCGCCTCGTTTTATTCCGGGCCAAGCTATTCCGCAGCAGAACCCCGCCTGCACAAAACCTTGGCAGATGCCCGAATGGGTTTGCAGGTGTATCTGACCGGTACAGAAGGGTTGATGGGGCAAGCGATGAATGCTGCTATGGCGGCTGGCATCCCGCACACTGCGATTCAGACTGAACATCGCGGGAGCGTTGCGCGTCGAATGCAGTGCGTGCATTGCAAAGGTATCACCGAAGATGTGGAAACGGACCCATTTGTTTGCAGTCACTGTGGCCTGAATCTTTTCGTACGCGATCACTATTCACGTCGGCTTGCCGCCTATCAGGGCGTTTGCATTGACGCCGAAGACCCGGGAAACGTGCCAGAGTCAAAGGGGATATACGAATGAGTGGTGCCGAGAAAATCGCGGTTACAGTCACGGATATTGTGCCGCTCAACGATCTTGTCACGCGGTTTGAATTCAAACGTACCGATGGTGGTCTGTTGCCGACCTTCTCGGGTGGAGCGCACACGGTTGTTGAAATGCACGATGGAGAGTCCACGCGCTTGAACCCCTATTCGCTCATGTCCGATCCAATGGATCAGACAGCCTACACCATTTCGGTGCGCCGTGATGATCAGGGGCGGGGTGGGTCGCTTTACATGCACACCAAGGTTGCCGTCGGTGATGAGATGGTCATCTCTTACCCCGTTAATTTGTTCAGTCTGGATTTGCGTGCCAAGAAGCACCTTTTTCTGGCTGGCGGTATCGGCATCACGCCGTTTCTGGCCCAGATCAAACAGCTTGAGCGATTCAATGGGCATTGGGAACTTCACTATGCCTGTCGAACCGAAAGCCTTGGGTCGTATGTGGATGAACTGACTGAACATCATCCCAACGAGACGCATATTTACTACGACGACCAGAAACAGACGATTAATCTGGTCAACCTGCTCGAAGGGCAACCATTGGGAACACATGTGTACGTGTGCGGACCAAAGGGAATGATCGAATGGGTGCGCCAGACAGCCGCTGCAGAAGGGTGGCCGCGCGAGGCGATTCACTACGAAGAATTCCTCGCGCCGCAACCCGGCAAACCGTTCGAGGTTAAACTTGCTGTGTCGAACAAGGTGATTTCGGTTGGTGAAAACGAAAGCTTGTTAGAAGCGATGGAACGCGCCGGTGTTGATGCGCCTTATTTGTGTCGCGGTGGGGCCTGCGGGCAATGCGAAACGAATGTGATCGATTACTCGGGCAACTTCATCCACCGCGATCACTGGCTGGATGATGAAGAGCACGCAAGCGGGCAAAAGATCATGCCGTGCGTCAGCCGCTTTGAAGGAAAAACTCTGGTACTGGACCGCTGATATGACCATTCAATTCAACGACGAATCCTTCCGTGATGATTACTCCTTCTATAATTCGGAGCGTGCGATCAAACGGTTCCCATTTCCGTTCCACGAAGACAGCTACATGTATTCGGTCAACATGGAACAGCACCGGGGCGGACCAAAGGATTCCGTCTACGAAAAACGGTTTGATGTAGACGAACACTATGTTTCGGAAATGCGGGATCGCGCCTTGGTGTTGGCTGACGATCCGTTGCGTTGTCAATCGCTGCCACACATGACCCTAGCTGGCTGGGATTTGCTGGAACTGATCATGGTGTCCAAATCAGAGGATTATCCCGATCTGTTCGAGCTGCATCGCGATGGCAACACATGGCGTTGGATCAACAAGCCTTTGGGGATTGATGACACGTTCACCTTTCTGGACGAAGCTACACTGCCATATGGCCCGATGGAGTATATCACACGTCAGGCGCAGGGTGACTTTGCTGTGTTGGACCAACGTGATGACAACCTGTGGATGGACGCGGGCATGGTCACAACCCAAGCGGACTGGTCTCTTGATTTCGACATCGGAATGAACTTTTTCGAATGGCACGCACCGGTTCCGCTTGCCCACGAAAAGGGCATCTTTGTCCGCGCGCTGAAATTCTTGTTGAACATCCAGCAGGGGGCACCCGCGCGGCGCTTGAACTGGACGATGACAGTGAACCCACTGTTGGACACAAGCCCGGAAAACTATCATAAGTGGGGCATTCAAAAGACAACGCTGACACCCGAGAACATTGGTGCGAAACAGCATTTGCGTGTTGAATTGCAAACCTTCTTCCGGTTGCCACGCTCAAACGCACTTGTTTTCCCGATCCGCTGTTATCTGTGCAGTTTTCAGGACCTGATGACTGTACCGAAATGGGGGCGCAGACTGCACCGGGTTGTCCGGGATCTTCCGGTAGAACTCGCGACGTATAAGGGCTTCATTGCCAACCGCCCAATGATGCTCGACTATCTCAAGAACTTCGATGACGGCCTTCCGACATCGCCGGGAATTTGGCCAGATCTTGAGAGCGAACCTCCGCTTAAGACCTGAGATGAAACAGTCCCGTGTTCCCTTTGTGAAAAGGAACGCGGGTATTCAAGGTTTTACGCCTCTTGGGGGTAACTGATCACTGAAAGATATCGTGCGGGCAGTTTGACAAGATTTTCTGGCCCGTGCGGTGCATCGGCATCAAAAAACAACGTATCACCCGGTTGCAGGTTATAAATCATGTCCCCGTGGCGGTAATCCACCTCGCCTTCCAGCATATAGATCGTTTCGATTCCGGCATGCTGAAACGTGGGAAAGACGTCCGCTTCGTCTGATAGAGTGATCAAATATGGTTCTACGATCACACCGCTGGCATTGGCACCGATATGCCCAAGCAAGTTGTATTGGTGATTGGCGCGTGTTCCCGCGCGTTCTAATTCCACGCCTTGTCCAGCTTTGGTATGAACAGCGGTTCTGGACTCTTCGAAGCGGCGGAAAAATGCAGTCAAAGGAACAGACAATGCATGGGCAAGACTTTGCAAGGTGGTCAATGACGGAGAGGTGTTCCCGTTCTCGATCTTGGACAACATTCCGATGGATATCCCTGTGGTCGCAGAGAGTTCGGCAACGGTAACTTCCTGTTTACGGCGGTAGGCACGAACTTCACGTCCGATTGCCACCTCCAGAACCTTTTCCCGGTTATCGACAACACGGTGAGGATCTTGGTGCAAAACGGTATTCGTTGTGGACATTCCGACAGCTTGTTTATTCATCGCGACACCCAATATTTCTTGCTCCGCTCAACAGATAGCGTGACTTTTGATCGAATTGATCGATATTGTGGCACTATCCTTTCCCAGTAGTATAAACTTATGCACTCAGATGAAAACATCCACATAGGATTTCTGATTTTTCCGGGATTTCCTATGGCTTGCCTAACCTCAATGATCGAACCGCTGCGCGCGGCGAACGAGATTGTAGGTCGCGAGGTATTTGCATGGACGCTCATCTCCGAGGATGGAAACCGGGTCGAGGCCAGCGCACGCGTTGGTTTTGATCCTGATGTGGCGCTTGGGCAAGTCCAGAGGCTTGATCAGCTTTACCTGCTCAGCGATCCGTCTTCCCAGTTCATGGATCGTCAAAACTCAAATGGGAAACTCCGTAAGATGGCCCGCCACGGCACCACAATCGGAGCCATAAGCGGCGGCGTGTTTCCCCTTGCGCGATCAGGTTTGCTGGATGGGCATGCAGCATCCGTACACTGGTGCTACGCAGCCGCGTTCGCAGAAGAATTCCCGGATTTCACGCCTTCCACAGATGTGATTAGCATCGACGCGCGACGCTTAACCGCGTCAGGGGCGGCTGCTGCATTTGACCTTTCCCTGCATTTGATCGAAAGCGCCGTCGGTGCAGGTGTGGCGACCGAAGTAGCGTGCTGGTTTCAGCATCCGATGATGCGGGGGCAGGGGGTCCCGCAACGCAAACCGACCTTTGCCGCCGAAAGCACCAACGACATGCTACCTCGCATGGTCCGTGACGCGATTGCGATGTTTACCGATCACCTCGAAGATCCGCTGAATATCTCCGATGTCGCGCGCGAGGTCGGTGTTTCAGTCCGTCAGCTTGAACGTGTGTTCCATAACACCACAGGCAGAACGCCTCTTGTGTACTACCGATCCCTGCGCATGCATAAAGCAAGGCAGCTGCTGCTTTACGGTAATTATACGATATCTGAGGTTTCCACAGCTGTCGGCTATGCTTCTTCTTTTACGTTGATCAAAAATTACACCGAAGTTTTTGGCATCCATCCCAAGGAAGACCGTAAGAAAGTTAATATGTTCCGTTCGGACAACAACCGGGCTGCACCCTTGGCCTAAGCTGTGGATTCGGCCGCTGTCATCAGTGCATGATGCAATGTCCCGGCAGAGGCGCGCGGTCCAATGACGCGAAGATGATCCGCGCCAGTGTGGCGGATCACAAAGCACCCCAACTGGTGAATGATCGTCCGACGGGCCTCTAGGGTCTGCATCTTGCGGATAGGGACGGCACACAGGCGTTCCGTCACATCTTCCATGCCTGCACCGACCAAGTCGAAACAGACCCACGCACCTGATTGTTCAGTCACCGATGCACAGCCCGTGAAACGGTCCTTGAGATCATCAGCCAAAAGTTCGTGTGTTTCCTTTGGCGCTTCGATCATCCATTGATCCGGCCCCATCCAAAACCCGGACTCAGGTTCTCCCAGCACAGCCTGACCCGGCGCGGGAACTGCCCCAAGTAAGTCCTGCATGTGCTTATTGCATTCGTCCTCTGACCCAAGCCGTGCTGCCACTGATGCCAGTGCCAGACCGTCGTTTTCGGATATGGTGATATGAGGAAACGTGTCTGTGCGCGGCTCAGAACCGCCAAGCGCCGTGATGGTTTTCAGATCATGCACGAAGCCGTCCTCCTTCGGGGTCGATAAAGTGTGCGCTCACAATTTCCACCTCGGTTTCCACTTTGGTCAGCGGGCTGACTAATCGCATGCGTTCACCCATGCGTTCAGACCCGTTCTTTAGAAAACCCAACGCGATTGAGTGCCCAAGATTAGGCGAATAGCAAGCCGAGGTGACGTATCCCTGATCATGCGCGGCATCTACCGGCCCTGTCAGTGACATCAAATGTGCCCCGGCAGGCACGGATGCCGCGGGATCAACGGGCTTGATCCCGATTTGCCGCAGATCATCATCCCTGTTCAGGCCCTCGCGTTCTGACAGAATGGACCCGATGCTGTCTTTTTTCTTGGACACCATGCGCCCCATGCCAAGGTTCTGGGCAGTTGTTGTGCCGTTCAATTCGTTGCCGGCCGCGTGGCCTTTTTCGATACGCATGACGCCCAATGCCTCGGTGCCATAGGGTGTGATGTCGTATTCTGCACCAGCTTCCATGATCTTACGGATCAGTGCGTCGCCATAGGCAGTTGGAACGGCAATTTCATAGGCCAGTTCACCGCTAAATGAGATGCGGAACAACCGCGCCCGCAGGCCTCCGCAAACGGTGATGTTGGCGCAGGCCATAAAGGGGAACGCCTCATTCGAGATGTCCTGATCCACGATCTTCTCAAGAACCTTCCGGCTGTTGGGGCCCGCGACGGCGTATTGCGCCCAGGCTTCGGTCGTCGAAATCAGCTGCACATCCATATCAGGGAACAGACACTGCCGGACAAACTCCATATGGCGGTAAACGGGCAGGGCGTTCGCGGTTGTCGTGGTCACCACAAAATGATCTTCGGCAAGCCGCGCGGCGGTGCCATCATCCTTTGCAATACCGTCTTCGCGTAACATCAATCCATAGCGGGTCTTGCCGACATCAAGTTTGGCAAAGCCGTTGCAGTAGATTTTGTTAAGGAACTCGGCCGCGTCCGTGCCCTGAACGTCAACTTTGCCCAGTGTTGTTACATCGCAAACACCCACCGACCCACGCGTTGCCAGAACTTCGCGGTCCACACTCTCTCGCCAAGTTGTCTCGCCTGCGCGCGGAAACCATTGTGCGCGCAACCAGTTTCCGACTTCGACGAAAACGGCACCTTGTTCTTCGGCCCAAAGGTGGCTGGGCGTCAACCGCTTGGGGTGGAAGTCCTGACCACGATGTCGGCCGCCGAACACGCCGATGGCGGTAGGCGTATAAGGGGGGCGAAAAATCGTCGTGCCGACCTCCGGGATCGTTTTGCCAGCCAGTTCGGCCATGATGGCAAGGCCGCCCATGTTCGATGTTTTGCCCTGATCTGTCGCCATGCCCAGTGTGGTATAGCGTTTCAGGTGTTCAACTGACCGAAAGCCTTCTTGATGGCTGAGTTTGACGTCTTTGACGGTCACGTCGTTCTGTTGGTCAAGCCATGCACGGGAACAGCCTTCGACATACCAGAACGGTTTGACATTTACGGGCGCATCTTCGGCCTGTGGCAGATCTGGAATGTCTCCAGTCAGATCAATCGCAAGTTTTGCCGCTTGCGCACCGCTGCGCAAAGCACCGGCTGTCGACATGTCTCCTGCCGCGGCGCCTGCAACCGTCATACCGGCGGGTAGGTGTTCGCCCGGCACAAACGCCGCGATCGCCTCGTTCCACACCGGCCGCCCGCGCTGGTGGCATGTCAAATTCACGTTGGGATTCCAACCGCCAGACACGCCCAACGCGCCACATTCCAGCATGCGTGTCGACCCATTCGCCAGCTTCAGCTCAACAAAGGACAAGCCAAGACGGCCTCTGGTGTCAACAACTTGCCCTTCAAGAACCTCGTAATCATAGGTCTTGGGTGCGTCAGGTCGAACATCCACAACGGCAGCGATCTTGATACCTTTTGCATGCAAGTCTGCTGCGGTCCTGTGCCCATCATCGTTGTTGGTGAAAATGGCAACGCGCTTGTCCGCTGTGACAGAGAACCTGTTGGCGTAAGTCCGCAAAGCGGATGCCAGCATGATGCCGGGGCGATCATTGTTTTCAAAGGCGATCGGTCGTTCCGTCGCGCCTGCTGCCAGAACCGTCCTCTTTGTGTATATACGCCACAGGATTTGGCGTGGTTTGCCAGCGTCGGGTGTGTGGACATGATCGCTGACCCGCTCGACCGCACCGTAGATGCCGTGATCAAAAGCACCGATGACAGTGGTGCGCGACATGACCCGGACATTGGGCAGGGTTTCCAATTCAGCGATGATCCCAGCGGCCCAGTCCGCACCACTGTCATCGCCAAGCGAAAACGTCTCACTGTTGAGGCGTCCGCCCATACGGAAATCCTCGTCCGCAAGGATCACGTCACAACCAGCCCGTCCCGCTGTCAATGCCGCGGCAAGTCCCGCAGGACCGCCCCCGATAATCAACAGGTCACAGTGCAGGAACCCTTTGTCGTAGACATCGGGATCGTCCTTTAACGACAGCGATCCAAGACCAGCTGCATGACGGATTATCGGCTCGTAGAGTTTCTCCCAGAAAGCGGCAGGCCACATGAACGTCTTGTAGTAGAAACCTGCTGTCAGAAAGTTGGACAAGCGGTCATTGATCGACAGGAGATCAAATTTCAGAGACCCTAGGCGGTTCTGACTTTTGGCGAACAGCCCGTCATAAAGCTCTGTTGTTGTGGCGCGAGTGTTGGGTTCCTGACGCGCACCATCGCGCAGTTCGACCAACGCATTTGGTTCTTCGGAACCGGCGGTAAGCGGGCCACGGGGGCGGTGGTACTTGAACGAACGGCCCATCAGGCGCACACCGTTTGCCAGCAAAGCAGAGGCCAACGTATCCCCGGGATGGCCTTGGTAAGATTTACCATCAAACGTAAAGCTGTGGGTGGTACTGCGGTCGATTTGCCCGCCTGTCGCGATCCGGTTTTTCTGGGTCATTTGCTGCGTCCCCGCGAACGTGCCACATCACGGGCCAATTCGACTTTGGAAATCTCGTGTGTGACTGTGTTGCGCGTGATGACAAGCCAGGATCGGTCGCCTGCCTCGTGGAACCACAATTCCTGATGCCAACCAGCGGGATTGTCGCGCAGGTAGCCGTATTCAAAGAAATCGTGCGCAGCGGTTTCGGATTGCCAGTCTGGCCTGTCGATCAACCTGGCGTCGCCCAAGTATGTGAACTCGGCGGCATCGCGTGGACCCAGAAGGGGATGTTCGATAATCATGTAACGCGACCTCTCAATGCAGGTTGGGCTGATTGCCCATCCCTTTTTCGTCGATCATCAGGCCCTTTTCGAAACGGTCGAACCGGTACGCGGTGGCTGTGGGATGTGGTGTGTCGCGCGCGAGCAGATGGGCAAAACAGAACCCACTCGCCGGGGTCGCCTTGAATCCGCCATAGCACCAGCCGCCGTTGAAATAGAGCCCGTCGATGTGGGTCTTGTCGATGATTGGTGAACCATCCATACTCATGTCCATAATGCCGCCCCACATCCGCAACAGCCGGGCGCGGCCAAACGCCGGGAAGATGGCCATGCCGCCTTCACACACGTCTTCCACAACAGGCAAATTTCCACGCTGTGCGTAGGAATTGTAACCGTCTATATCGCCGCCGAAGACCAGCCCGCCTTTGTCGGACTGACTGACATAGAAATGTCCTGCGCCAAAGGTGATGACGCCCGGCAGGACAGGCTTGAGACCCTCAGAGACAAAAGCCTGCAGCACATGGCTTTCGATGGGCAGGCGCATTTCCGCCTTTGCCATCAGACGTCCCGATGAACCGGCAACTGCGCAACCAACTTTTGCGGCACCTATAAACCCACGCGATGTTTCGACACCCAGGCACTTGCCGTTTTCGATACGGAACCCCGTCACTTCGCAATTCTGGATGATGTCAACGCCGCGACTGTCGGCACCACGCGCATATCCCCACGCGACCGCATCATGGCGCACTGTGCCGCCCCGGTGTTGGGCAAGCCCGCCTTTGATTGGAAAGCGCGCGTCTTCGGTGTTCAGGAATGGATAGCGTTCCTTGATCTGTGCGGTTGTCAGCAACTCGGCATCTGCACCATTGAGGATCATCGCATTGCCGCGCCGGACAAAAGCATCCCGCTGCGCGTCAGAGTGGATGAGGTTCAGAATTCCACGCTGCGAGATCATTGCGTTGTAGTTGAAGTCTTGCTCAAGGCCCTCCCACAACTTCAGCGAAAACTCATAGAATGGTTCGTTGCCGTCCAGCAGGTAATTTGACCGAATGATCGTTGTGTTGCGTCCAACGTTGCCGCCCCCGATCCAGCCCTTCTCAAGAACCGCGATGCGCTTCTGCTTGAACTCTTTCGCAAGATAGTACGCTGTCGCAAGGCCGTGGCCGCCGCCGCCAATTATGACGATATCGTAGCTCGCCTGTGGCTCGGGATCGCGCCATGCAGGGGTCCAGCCTTTGTGTCCCATCAAGGCCTCTTTCAGAACCTTGAAACCCGAATAGCGCATGTCAGGAATCCCTTTTTTTCTGCAACTTGCCCTAACAAAAGTAGGAATACCGCTCGAGATTGGACATCGATCATTGCATTTGCGACATCGCTTAATCGCCCAACGATTAGGCACTAGTAAGAAAAAAACTTGATTGAGAGGAAAATGCTGCGAATGTGAGGGCAGATGCATTCCACAGCACCCAGAATCGCTGGTTATCGTATCTGTTCGCCGGTGACTAAAGACCGGACGCAACATGCCCCCACATGGGGGCGATCCATAGGGAGTTTAACAATGAACAAATTCACAACAGCTTTGACGGCAGGGACCCTTGCCCTTGCACCGCTAAGCGCATTCGCGGCTGACAGCGATGATCCGATCGTTATTCCGATCCATAACTGGTCCAGCCAGATCGTTATGTCCAACGTGGTCGGCCAGATCCTTGAAATGAACGGCAACGCCGTAGAATACGTCACAACTGACAGTCAGGCCGTGTATGAATCGGTGCGTCTGGGCGACGTGACGCTTGAAATGGAAGTCTGGGAAGGCGCATTCGGCGCATCTTTCCGAGCAGCCATGGAAAAAGGTGGTATCGTTGATGTGGGCGACCATGATGCCGTCACTCGCGAAGACTGGTGGTACCCGATGTGGACCAAGGATGCGTGCCCGGGCCTTCCAAGCTGGGAAGCTCTGAACGATTGCGCCGCGTTGTTTGCAACGGCTGAGACCGGCGATAAGGGTCGTTATCTTGACGGACCGGTAGACTGGCTCAAGCATGGTCAGGAACGCGTTGAAGCGTTGGGTATGGACTTTGTGGTGGTGAACGCAGGCTCTGCGGCGGCTCTTTGGGCTGAAATTGGTGCTGCTGAAGCAGACAAACGCCCGATTGTTGTGTTCAACTGGACGCCCAACTTTGCCGAAGCTGTTTGGCCGGGCGAATTCGTCGAGTTCCCGGAATGGGTCGATGGCTGCGACAAGGACCCCGCTGTTGGACCGAACCCGGATGCGCTGTATGATTGTGGCAACCCCGCAAACGGCTACATGAAGAAAGCGGCTTGGGAGGGCATGGAAGAAAAATGGCCGTCCGCTTATGACATCCTCGAAAAGATCAACTTTACCAACCCGCAGATCGCTGAGATGGCCAAGCTGGTCGATATCGACGAGCTGGAGCCCGAGGAAGCGGCTGAAGTCTGGTTGGAAGCCAATGAAGGCGTCTGGAAAAGCTGGCTGAACTAAGCCACCATTTCTGACCTATAAATGATCCCCGTCCGAGTTTCGGGCGGGGACACTTAACTGCAAGGATTACCATGACCGCCGATAATCCCGTGATTTCCTGTAAAAATGTCTGGAAAATCTTCGGACCTGATCCGGAGTCTTTCATAAAGAGCATGCCCGAGGGCATGAGCTTTGACGAGATCAGGGCCGCAGGATACATCGCTGGCGTAAAGGACGTCTCAATTGATGTTCACAAGGGCGAGATGCTGGTCATCATGGGGCTGTCCGGTTCCGGAAAATCGACCTTGGTGCGGTGCTTTTCAAGATTGCATGACATCACCGGTGGAACGATCACGGTCGAAGGTCAGGACATCATGTCTTTGTCCGAAAAAGACCTTATTGAACTGCGACGGTCCAAGATGGGAATGGTTTTCCAGTCCTTTGGCTTACTTCCGCATAGGACAGTTCTCGAGAACATCGCTTTCCCGCTCGAAATGCGCGGGCAAGACAAACACACCCGGCGCGAACGCGCTTTGGAAGTTATCAAACTTGTCGGTCTGGAGGGGCGCGAAGATTACTTTCCACGCGAACTTTCAGGGGGACAACAGCAGCGCGTCGGTATTGCACGCAGCCTCGCCATCGAGCCTGATATCTGGTTTCTTGACGAACCTTTCAGCGCCCTTGACCCCTTGATCCGTAAAGAGATGCAAGACGAATTCTTGCGCTTGCAACAGCTATTGAACAAGACGATTGTTTTTATCACCCACGATTTTGACGAGGCGCTTCGCCTCGCAGATCGCATCGCGATCATGAAGGATGGTGCGGTGGAGCAATGCGATACACCGGACCAGATCGTTCTGCACCCGGCGACGGAATACGTCCGCAAATTCACCGAAGACATCGACAAGGCCCGTGTGGTTCACGCAGGTGTCTTGGCACAGGCGCAAGCAGTGGGCGAAGGCGAACCGCAAGATTCCCGCGCGACAGTGCATGATATGGCCCGGATGTTGGTCAACGACTCCCGAGAATTCATCCCCGTTCAAAAGAACGGCACTGTTATCGGCGCCATGCCACGAAAGGACGCGCTTGATATACTTCTGGGCGACAACGCATGACTGCCGCCACGACCACTTTGCCAAGTTCGCCGCGTAGTTTCAGCAACGCCCAGATCGCTCTGGCGTTTGTCGCCGTAGCGGTCGTTCTGACAATCTTGCAATATATCGGTCTATTGCCTGCTTGGATGCACCGCCTGCCGGAAGCCATTATTCCGAATTTTGCAAGCGTCCTCGACACGGTCTTCAACTTTGTCAAAGACGACCTTGGACTTCTTGCTCTGACGCGGTTCCTGACCGAAGGGTTGGAATGGCTGCTGGATTTCTCAGCAAACATATTCTTTGGCAAACGTCGTTTCCCGAATATTGGACCCATTCCATGGACCGCAATGGCGGCCGTGGCCAGCGTGATCGGCTACTATCTTGGCGGGTGGCGGCTCGCTCTGCTGGGGGGCGGGACGATGGTGTGGACCGCACTTATCGGTCAGTGGGAAATCGCAATGCAGACGATGTCGGTTCTGGCGATTGCAGCACCGCTCGCCTTTGTCATCGGCCTGTCCTTGGGGATCGCAGCTTGGAAATACGCATGGGTCGATAAGGCAATCAAACCCATCCTGTCCGTTCTGCAGACCCTGCCGTTCTTCACGTATCTTTTGCCTGCTGTCATCTTCTTTAAGGTTGGCCCAACCGCAGGTGCCGTGGCCACAACCATTTACGCGATCCCGCCGATGATCTTGATGACGACACTTGGTCTCAAAAAGGTGTCACCAGAAGTGGTGGAAGCAGGCAAGATGAGCGGCTGCACCAAGGCGCAGATGCTGCGTCATGTCTATATCCCGTCTGCGCGCACAGAAATACTTGTGGGTGTGAACCAAGTCATCATGCTTAGCCTCGCCATGGTGGTTCTGACGGCCTTTATTGGTATGCCGGGCCTGGGGGCCAAACTGCTGGCGATGATGGGCAGTTTCAAACTGGGTCGGTCGTTTGAAATCGGCATCACGATTGTTCTGCTCGCTGTCATGCTGGATCGGATGTCAAAAGCGTGGGTCATCAAACAACCCGAGCATTTTGAACGCGGTACGCCGCTTTGGAAGAAGCATAGTATGCTGCTGCTTGGCCTTGGGCTTTTCATAGGCTTCACGCTCTTGTCCCTGGTCGTCCCGTTTCTTGCCGAAGTCGGGCGGGGTCAGGACTTTAGCCAAGGCAAAGAGCTTGATAACCTGATCAAGGCTTTTCTCAATATCGAATGGGTCAAAGCAACCACTGGTTTCTTGCGCGCATTTCTGAACGTTCAGGTTCTGATCCCATTCCGAAACTTCATGCTGTCAATCCCAACGCCCGCCTTCATCCTGCTTGTCGCGGCCTTTGCATTTGCTCTGGCCGGACGCCGCGAAGCGATCTATGCGCTCGTTTTCTTTTCCCTCGTTGCTTTGTCGGGGTGGTGGGATCGTGCCATCATAACGCTGTATTCCGTAATTTCCGCAGTGAGCCTTGCAGCCCTCATTGGACTGCCAATTGGCATCCTCGCGTCCCGATCCAAAAAGTGGTCGGAACGTGTGTTGTTGGTGTGCGATACAGCGCAGACTTTCCCCAGTTTCGTGTATTTGATACCGGCAATTATGCTGTTCGGCATCACAGACGTTGCCGTGATATTCTCGATCCTTGTTTTCGCGATGGTGCCGCTGACGCGATACACCATTGAGGGGTTGCGCAACGTGCCGGAAGAAATGACCGAAGCGGCGGATATGTCCGGAGCGAAGCGGTTTCAAAAACTCTGGAGCGTGCAATTGCCGATCGCCCTGCCGACGATGGCCGTGGGCTTTAATCAGGCAATCATGTTTGCTTTCTTCATGGTGATCATCGCGGCATTCATCGGCACGCAGGATCTTGGCCAAGAATTACAACGCACACTCGCAGGCACGGATCTGGGTAAGAACTTTGTCTTGGGGATTTGCGTTTCGCTGATGGCTTTGACTTTTGATCTCACAATTATGAAGTGGGCCGCAGACAAAAAACGGATGCTCGGTCTACAGTAAATCCACAAAGCGCCCGCGCATTTGGCTCAGAACCCGTAGGAAATGGGCGACGGTAGCACCAAACGCGATAGCCGAGACGAAGACTTCTGTGCAGCTGACGAAAACGGCGGGTAAAGGTTTCCCCTTGCCCGCCGCTTCATTTTTTGGCGCGTTGTTCGTTTAGCCGATGGTGCTTCCCAGCCAAAGCGTGATCGCTGGAAAGGCGACCAGCAAGGCAAGCCGAACCACATCGACAGTGATGAAAGGTATAAGGCCCTTGAATATCCGAACTACCGGAACGTCGGGCAAGACGGCCTTGAGAACAAAGACGTTCATTCCGACAGGCGGCGTCACCAATGCGATTTCGGTCACGACGATCACAATAATTCCGAACCAGACCAAATCGAACCCCTGAGCGACGACGATGGGCGCAAAGAGCGGCACGAAGATCAGGATGATCGCCATAGAGTCCATGACGCAGCCAAGCACAAGGAACACGAGCATGATCGCGAAGATCAAAGCATAACCCTCGAGTCCCGTGGACTGCACCAGTGCAAGAACGCCCGCTGCCAAGCCCGAAAGCGTAAGCAATTTTGACAGCATCAGCGCCCCGAACAGCACAGCGTACAGCGAGACAGAAGTATAAGCCGTGTCGATGATCACGGCACGCAGGACTTTCCACGTCAGGCGGCCGTGAAAAGTTGCAATGAGAATGGCGAGACCAGCACCCATTCCTGCGGCTTCGGTTGGTGTGAACAGCTTGGCGTAAAGCCCGCCGATGATCAGCCCGAACAGCAGGACAAACGGCCAGATCCCGGACAGGGCCTTGATCCGTTCCGACCAGTCGCTTGTTTCGCCCTGCGGCGCATGTTCGGGGTTGCGGGCCGCGACAACCCGGATCGCCAGCATGTAAAGTGCAAGCCCGATCAGGCCCGGCACGACACCTGCGATGAAGAGGTCGCCGATATTGGTTTGGGTCAGAATGCCATAGACCACCATGATGATCGACGGCGGGATCAGTATGCCCAATGTCCCGCCAGCCGCGATGGTGCCTGCTGCCAATTCGACTGAGTAGTTGTATTTCTTCATGCTCGGGTACGCGACCTTGGCCATGGTCGCCGCAGTCGCATAGCTTGATCCGCAGACGGCGGAAAAGCCGGAACAGGCCACCATCGTCGACAGTGCAAGCCCGCCGCGTACATGGCCCACAAAGGCATAGGCTGCGCGGAACAAGTCATGCGCAATGCCGGTTTTTGAGATGACGTTGCCCATAAGGATGAACATCGGCACAACGGCCAGATCATAAGACAGCACCGCGTCCGAGATCGTCAGCGGCAAAAGCTGGAACGCAATGTTCCAGTTGATCGCAAAACCGATCCCGGCAACAGACACCGCCAGAAGCGAAATGGCCAGTGGAACGCGAAGAAAGGCCAGTAGAATGGCCGAAATCATTGCAATGGATCCGACGATCATAGCGCGTCCTCCTCGTGGGGGTCTGCAGGGTCGATCATCGGGCCGGTGACCGCGACGATTAGGGCTGCGAGGGCCGAAAGGGCACAGCTAAGTGCCATGAAAAAGTATAGCGGGGCACGAGGTAAGCGCAGAGCCTGGCTTACTTCGGAAATCCGAGACGCGTTCAGCCCGTGTTTCACGAAAAGCCATGCGATAACGGCTAGAACCAGCGTTACCAGAACCGAAACCAGAACCCGCCACCATGCCATCCAAGGTTGGCTCACCAGCTTGTTCAGCAGGTCAATAGTCAGATGTGCTCCTGCCGCGGTCACCAGTGGCAAACCCGCAAAAACCACAAGCGCCATAAGATGCTCGGTTATATCATTCGCACCGTAGATTGGCTTGCCGATTATGCGGCGTCCGATCACGTCGGCAAATGTCAGGGCCACCATGCCAAGCAGAAACAGTGCCATCACCGTTTCCACGCCACGGCGTATTTTCCATGCCAAAGGCAGCATGATGGGTCTCCTCCCAAAAAGACGGGGGCCGGTGTGCGGCCCCCGTCATGTTGCTTACTGAGTCACGGCTGCTGCGGCTTTCGCGGCGAGTGTCCGGTAGGTTTCGCCGTAGAAATCCAGCATCGCCTGGGGGGCTTCGACGCCGGCTGCCTTTGCCGCGTCGATCCACTCACCAACCATGTCGCCATAGATGACATCGACTGCAGCGATCAGTTCGGGCGAAGCCTCGACGATCTCGTGCCCTGCCGCGCTCAGTTTCTCATCGGCAGCAGGGTTCTGGGCGTCAAAGTTGCGGCCCCATGCAGCCGACAATGTCTCGCCGCTGATGCCTTCGATCGCCGCCTTGTCCGCGTCGCTCAGACCGTCCCACTTGGCACCGTTCATGATTACGAAGAAGGTCGCATCGTAAAACCCGTTCGGGAAAATCGTGTGATGCTTGAGGCTGTCCTCGAGACGGAAGTTGACCACCGATTCCATAGTGTGAAGCGACCCGTCGATGACGCCGCTTTCCAGCATCTCATACGCCTTGGTGGCCGGGGCCGCGACCGGAACCGCGCCAAGCGCAGTTAGCAGCTTTTCCTGGATCGGGCCGCCCATGCGGAACTTGGTGTTGCTCATGTCCGCAGGCGTGGTGACAGCCTTGGACCCGTGGTGCAGTTGGCCACCACCAAACATTCCAACGCCCAGCATCTTCACACCGTCAAACGCCGCGTTGTTTGCGAGATAAGTATCAAAGGTCTGCCACAGCGCCACGCTTTGTGCCTCGGCATTGGTGCCGGCATTCGGGAATTCGGCGAACCACAGCGACACGAAACGCTCGGGCTCGTAGGTGAAGTTGCCCCATGTGATGTCGGCAACACCGTTGCGTGCGAGTTCCCAGTGCTGGGGTGGGCTGGCCAAAGGCGCAGGAAGAATCGTCACGGTCACGCGGCCTTCGGTCACTTCGGCGACCTTTTCGGTGAAGGGCACAAGGAAGTCCGTGTGCACGAAATGGGTCGGCGGCACCCAGGACGACATTGTCAGCATTTCGGCGCTGGCAAGTTGTGCCGAAGCGGCGATGAGGGCGCTGGCGGCAACCGCGCTTTTCAAAAGGTTGGTGGAACAGAACGACATGGGTATCCTCCCTTGGATAATGTCTGTGTTAGGTCAGGTGGTGAGAGTTGAGCGAAACGCTCGTGCGGTGCTTTGCCAGATCGGCAAAGATGGCGGCTCCGACCGGGATGATCTCCGTGTCGAAGACGAATTCGGGATGATGCGGGGCAGGGCCTGCCTGCCCGATGAAGAAATAGGCCCCTGGCACGCGGGCTGAGAGTTCCGCGAAATCCTCGGACGCCATCAGGCTGCGGGCGTTCTCGGTCACGCGGTCGGCACCGACGATACGCGTGGCGGCTGACACTGCAGCGGCAACGCATGTCGGGTTGTTGAGCGTGACTGGCGTGACGGTTTCAATGTCGATGTCAATCAGGACCCCAAACAGCAGTTCAGTGGCACGCACTGCGTCTTGCAACAGGTTGGCCAGTCGGTCGCGGACGGCGGTGGCAGTCGTACGCATCGTCCCCTCGATCCGTACGGTTTCGGGCAGGATGTTGCGGGCGGTTCCGCCGTTTAGGAGGCCGAAGGAGGTCACCCCAGCTGCGCGTGCATCAACCAGCCGCGTGGCGGCCTGTTGCACCGATGTGATCAGATGCGCGGCAGCTGCGATGGCATCTTCGCCTGTATGCGGCATCGAACCGTGTGCGCCGTTGGCGCGAATGGTGATGTCGATATTGTCTGCCGAGGATAGAGCAGCCGTCATTGGCACGCCAACTTGCCCGGCAGGCAGGTCCGGGGAATTGTGCAGGGCGTAAATCTCGTCACAGGGGAAGCGATCGAACAGGCCATCGGCGATCATGGCGCGTGCGCCGGTCAGCAGCTCTTCAGCGGGCTGAAAGATGAACCGGACCGTGCCGTCAAATTCACGATGCTCTGCCAGATAGGCTGCAGCGGTAAGCGCGGTGACCATATGCCCGTCATGCCCGCAGCCGTGAAAGCGGGCCGGGTCTGTTGAAGCATAATCCAGCTTGGCCGCTTCGCGCATCGGCAGCGCATCGAGTTCGGCGCGAAAGGCAACGATGCGGCCCGGTTTGTCTTTTGAAGAGGCAGTACCATGCAGCGTGCCAACCACGCCAGTGCCACCGATCCTTGTTTCCACCTCGTATCCGAACCCAATCAGGTGGTCCGCGACAAATGCGGCAGTGCGGATCTCTTCAAATCCGGTTTCCGGGTGGCGGTGCAAAGTGTGCAGCCAGTCATGGGACGACGTTCGGTGTGAATTGTACCAATTGGTAAACATTCTGCAGTCGTCCCATTTGATTGCAAGTTGAGATTATCTTACATTGATACTTGTACCTCGAAATGGTTGTTTGTTAATACTATTTCTTGCTAAGATTTGGGTAACAGGTGATACCTTTTCGGTATTAATCCGACCGGGCACGACGAGAAGCAGATGGACAAAACCTTCAAGAACGAGCGGTTGACCTACAAGCTCAACATCGTTGCGCAAGGGGCGATCACCGCCAATGATGCGATCTTCTTTCGCGAAACAGGGTGCCACATCCGCGACCTGCGCGTTCTACGCCTAATAGACGATACCCCCGGAACAACATTTGCAGAAATTGCGAAGATAACTGGTTTTGAGAGAAGTTTGACGTCGCGAATTCTTCAGAACCTGATTGGATCAGGTTTGATCGTGCGTGAGAACTCGACCGAGGATGCCCGGATGTTCCTGTTGTTTACGACCGACAAGGGCAAAGAAATTCGCCAGGTGGCGCGGCAGTTGTCGGACCGATTGGAAGTTATCCTGACCGACCCTTTGTCGATGCAGGAGCTAAGGGCCTTCAACGAGATACTACAACGTCTGGGCAGTTGGGTCACGTCAGAGGATTACCGCACTGCGCTGGGCGCAGAGGTCAACCAGAGTTCAAGTTAATAGTCTTGACCTGAGAATAAATTCCGCATAGCGATTGAAACAGCCTACCAAGTTGACACAGGAGAGGCCGAGCAAATCGGCGCCGAAGGAGCAACCCCCCGGAACCTCTCAGGCAAAAGGACTGTGACCAGCGCGGGCGTCTGAAGCGAGCTGCGAACGTGTGTTCGTATCCCGCGACAGAGGGGATTGGACCTGTCATCCGGCAGGACGAAACCTTGGGTCGCGGGAGGATACCATGACCAGACTTGCCGTAATCGGCGCCGGAATCACCGGCGTTACAACTGCATCCAGCCTCATGGATCGGGGCTATGATGTGACATTGTTCGACCGCAACCGCTATGCCGCGATGCAGACTTCCTTCGCCAATGGCGGACAGCTTTCTGCATCGAATGCCGAGACGTGGAACCGCTGGTCCACTGTGTTCAAGGGCATGAAGTGGATGATGACGCGCGGCGCGCCCTTGCTCGTCAATCCCAAGCCAAGTTGGCACAAATACAGCTGGATGGCCGAATTTGCGGCGTCGATCCCGCAATATCGCGCCAATACTGTTGAGACCACCCGCATGGCCATCGCTGCACGCGGACTGCTGCGCGAAAAGGCCGAACGGCACGGGTTCGATTTCGACTGCGAGAACCGGGGCATTCTGCACATTTATACCAATAAGTCCGAGTTTGATCATGCAACCGAAGTCAACAAATTGCTGGCCGAAGGTGGTTTGGACCGTCGTGCGGTCGCGCCGGAAGAGATCCGTCAGATCGAACCGGCGCTTAATGGCGACTTCTATGGCGGATATTACACCGAGAGCGACTTCACCGGCGACATCCACCGCTATACGACTAGCCTTGCCAAATCCATCGAAGCCGGAGGTGCAGCCCTACGTTTTGGGACGGATGTCGATGCGCTAGAAGTCGATGAGAACGGCGTGCGTGTCACATGGAGCCGAAACAACGAAAGCCAGACCGAAGTCTTTGATGCCATCGTTGTCTGTGCTGGGGTAGAAAGCCGCCGGATTGGTGAGCAGCTTGGTGATCGGGTCAACGTTTACCCGGTCAAGGGCTATTCGATCACCGTCCGGCTGGATGACGAGAAAAGCCAAGAGGCAGCCCCTTGGATCAGTCTTCTCGATGACGAGGCTAAGGTGGTGACAAGTCGTCTGGGCCAGGATCGCTTCCGTATCGCGGGAACGGCAGAGTTTAACGGTTATAACTTGGACATTCGCGATGATCGGATTCGTCCTTTGGTCAAATGGTGTGAACAGTTCTTCCCCGGTGTCAGCACCGAACATGCAATTCCGTGGGCAGGGCTGCGCCCGATGATGCCCAACACGATGCCAAAGGTCGGGCAGGGGGTTCGGGACCGCGTGTTCTATAATACCGGACATGGGCATCTGGGCTGGACGCTGTCGGCGGTCACAGCCGAGATGGTCAGCGAAACAGTCGCAGCATCGCGAGTGGTAAACCAAGGAACCGCGCGTCGGCGGTCTACGCCTTCAGAGGTGCGCGCAGCAAAGGCCGCATAATCCCACAAGTCAGATTTTACCGTTTGGTAAAAAGGCGTCGCACCGTGCGGCGCCTTTTTCTTTGGACGAGAGTACCGATGATACCGCGTCAGGGTATCATCCGAGATCCGGGCCATCATCGACAGAAACCGTTCCGCATGGGCAATCTGCATCTCAACGAAACGACAAGATGTGGAACAAGCCCGTGACCAAGATCGACCAGATCGAGACCATGATCCTCGATATCCCGACCATCCGGGGGCATGTGCTGTCCATGGCGACAATGCGCACGCAGGTCGCCGTTCTGGTTCTCGTCAAATTCTCTGACGGGTCAGAAGGGATCGGCGAAGGCACCACCATCGGTGGTCTGAGCTATGGCCCCGAAAGCCCCGAAGGCATCAAGCTGGCGATCGACGCCTACATCGCCCCGGCCTTGACTGGGCGCGATGCGGACAACGTGAACGGTGCGATCCAACTGATCGACAAGCTGGTCAAAGGTAACCGCATTGCCAAGACCGCCGTCGAAATCGCCCTTTGGGACGGTCTGGGCAAGCGCCTTGGCGTGTCTGTCGCGCAGTTGTTCGGTGGTGCCGTGCACGAGCGTCTGCCGGTGGCTTGGACGCTGGCTTCGGGTAACTCGGAGACCGACATCGCCGAAGCACACAAGATGATCGAAACCCGTCGCCACAACATCTTCAAGCTGAAGATTGGCAAGCGGTCGGTGCGCGAAGACGTGGCGCATGTGGCCCGGATCAAGCAGGCTGTCGGCGATGCTGCCAGTGTGCGGGTCGATGTGAACACCGCCTGGTCGTTGCAGGATGCGCGCTGGGGTCTCAAAGGCCTTCAGGATGCCGGGTGCGAGCTGGTCGAACAGCCTGTGCCTGCACGCTATCGCCGGGCCATGGCGGAACTGGCCAGCGGGTACGAAATCGCCGTGATGGCCGACGAATCCCTGAACGGCCCCGAGGATGCGCTGGACGTGGTCAACGCAAAAGCAGCCGATGTGTTCGCCGTGAAAGTGGCGCAGTCGGGCGGGCTCAAGCGAGCCTCGGAAGTCATTGCCATCGCCCAAGCTGCGGGTCTGGGCCTGTACGGTGGCACCATGCTGGAAACCGGCTTGGGCACGGCGGCGGCGCTACAACTTTTTGCAACGGTCGAGACACTGGATTGGGGCACTGAGTTTTTTGGCCCGTTGTTGCTGACCGACGAGATTCTGGCCGAGCCAATCATCTACCGCGATTTCTGTGTCGAGATCCCCAAAGGGGTTGGCATCGGCGCGGCCCTTGATCCCGACAAGATCGCATTCTTCCGCCGCGACGCCGGCAGAACCATCACAGCCGTTGCGGGCGAATAACCCGCGACACGACAACTAACCCAGCCAAGACGCCAACAGAATGCGTCACGGCAGTCAGGAGGAGGACGACCGATGTTCACCCAATCCAATCTCGATGAGTTCGAGGCCCGCCTTGACGGCGCAATTCAGGACGATCCCGAAAACGGCGTGTTCCGGTGCCGCCGGGACATCTTTACCGACGAAGAGCTGTTCGAGCTCGAAATCAAGCACATCTTCGAAGGCAACTGGATCTACATGGCGCATGAAAGCCAGATCCCCGAGCCGGGCGATTACTTTACCCTGACCATGGGCCGCACACCTGTCGTCATCACGCGCGACAAGGACGGCGAGTTGAACGCGCTGGTCAACGCCTGTTCGCACCGTGGTGCGCAGCTCTGTCGCTTCAAGCGTCGCAACCAGAAGACCTTTACGTGCCCGTTCCACGGTTGGACCTTCTCCAACACCGGAAAGCTGCTGAAGGTGAAAGACCCCAAAGGTGCGGGCTACCCCGAGCAGTTCAACAAGGATGGCAGCCATGACCTGACCAAGGTTGCCAAGTTCGAGAACTACCGTGGGTTCCTGTTCGGATCGCTGAGCGCTGATGTGAAGCCGCTGGAAGAGTATCTGGGCGAAGCGAAGCACATGATCGACATGATCGTCGATCAGGCCGACGAAGGCCTAGAAGTGCTGCGCGGGTCGTCCACCTACACCTATGATGGCAACTGGAAGCTTCAGGCTGAAAACGGCGCGGATGGTTATCACGTGTCCGCTGTTCACTGGAACTACGTTGCCACCACGGCGCACCGTACCGACGACGGAAAGGAAGACGACATCAAAGCGACTGACGCGTCCAAATGGGCCAAGCAGCGCGGCGGGTTCCATGCCTATGAGAACGGCCACATCCTGCTCTGGACCGAATGGGCCGACCCGACCAACCGCCCGAACTACCCGCGTCTTGAGGAATGGACCGAACAGTACGGCAAGACCAAAGCTGATTGGATGGTGGGTGTTTTGCGCAACCTCTGCCTTTATCCCAACGTTTTCCTGATGGACCAGTTTTCCAGCCAGATCCGTGTGTTTCGTCCGATCAGCGTCGATGAGACCGAAGTGACGATCTACTGTATCGCCCCCAAAGGCGAGAGCCAGGAAGCACGCGCCCGCCGCATTCGCCAATACGAAGACTTCTTTAACGCCTCTGGTATGGCGACACCGGACGACACCGAAGAATTCCGGGCAACCCAGCGCGGTTATGCCGGTGCGGCCCATGCCAAGTGGAACGACCTGACGCGTGGTGCAACCCAGTGGATCGAAGGTCCGGACGAGGATGCCAAGGCGTTGGGGATCAACCCGGTTCTGTCCGGTGCCCGTACCGAGGACGAAGGTCTGTTCGTCATCCAGCACAGCAACTGGTCCGAGCGCATGGGCGCCGCCATTGCCAAAGAACGCGAAACGGCACCGAGTGCCGCTGTCGCGGCCGAATGAGGAGGAACAACAATGAACACCACCACGCTTGAACGCCCCGACACCGCATCTGCGATGGGCTTCGAACAACTCCAGGCTTTCCTCTTTGCAGAGGCCCGCGCACTGGATGACCGCGACTGGGATACGTGGCTGACCTTTTATCACAAGGACTGTCCGTTCTGGATGCCGGCATGGGATGACTACGACACCCTGACCGAAGACCCGCAGAACGAGATGTCCCTGATGTTCTACCCGAACAAGCAGGGGATTGAGGACCGCGTGTTCCGCATCAAAACCGACCGGTCCTCGGCGACGTCACTGCCGGAGCCGCGCACCAACCACTACCTATCGGGGATCGAAGTGTTGAGCCGCGAAGGCAGCGAGATCAAGCTACGCTTCAATTGGCAGACGCTGAGCTATCGCTATAGCAAGACGGACCAACACTGGGGGACATCGTTCTACACGATCGATACCAGCGGGCCCAAGCCGCAGATCACCGACAAGAAGGTGGTTCTCAAGAACGATCATATCCACCACGTGATCGACGTCTACCACACCTGATCCTGCAAACCGGGACTGAAACGAACCTTCGCGCACCGTGTCTGGTGCGCGGCCAAGGGAGGAGCATGCCATGACAACCTACAACGTTGCCTTGAATTTCGAAGATGGCGTCACCCGCGTCATCCAGTGCGATGATGATGAGAAGGTGACAGATGCCGCCTTCCGCCAGAAGATCAACCTGCCGATGGATTGCCGCGATGGCGTCTGCGGTACCTGCAAGTGCTTCGCCGAAAAGGGTGAGTACGAGCTTGAATTCTACATGGACGAGTCCATGAGTGATGAGGAAGCCGAAGCGGGCTATGTCCTCACCTGCCAGATGATCCCCGAAAGCGACTGTGTTCTGCGGGTTCCGGCATCATCGGCGGTCTGCAAGACGGCACCCGAAGCGGTCGAAGGCGAAGTGGTGGGCGTTGATCGTCTGTCTGAGACATCTTTCGGCCTTCGGGTGAAGATGGCGAAGCCGGCTGGTTTTTTACCGGGACAGTATGTGAACGTCACCGTTCCCGAGACAGGATCGCACCGCTCTTATTCCTTTTCCTCTGCTCCGGGGTCCGACGAGGCCACGTTCCTTATCCGCAACCTGCCGGGTGGTGTGATGAGCAGCTATCTTGGCGACCGTGCCCAGCCGGGCGATGCGGTCACCCTGACTGGACCGATGGGCGCGTTCTACCTGCGACCCATAGAGCGCCCCCAGCTTTGGCTGGCCGGCGGCACAGGACTGGCACCATTCCTGTCGATGCTGGAACAGGTGGCCGAGCAGGGGTCGGATCACCCGATCACGCTGTATTATGCTGTGACCCGCGCTGCTGATCTTGTGGAGCTGGACCGCGTGAACGCACTGGCCGAGAAAATTGGCAATGTCACTGTCATCACGATCCTTGCCGCCGAAGAAGATGCGCATGAGCGTAAGGGCTTTGTCACGGACCACGTGTCAGGTGAAGACCTGAACGACGGCGATTGCGATGTGTATCTTTGTGGCCCGCCGCCGATGGTCGATGCTGTGTGCGATCATTTCGGCAAGCTGGGTGTTGAGCCTGCGAATTTCTACTTTGAGAAATTCAACCCGACCGAAGCCGAGGCCGCAGCCGCATGACACGCCGGTTCGAAGATAAGGTCATGGTCGTGACCGGTGCCGCCCAAGGCATTGGTCGCATGGTTGCCGAACGCGCCGCTGCTCATGGGGCTAAGGTGCTGATCGTCGACCGCGCGCCTGCGCGGAATGAGGTTGCGAAGGCCATTCGCGCGGCAGGTGGTACGGCAGAGGCGATATCAGTCAACCTCGAAACCTGGACCGGGTGCGACAAGGCCATGCAGAAGGCGGTCGATCTGTGGGGACGGATCGACATTCTGATCAACAACGTGGGCGGTACAATCTGGGCCAAACCGTTCGAGCATTATGAGCCAAAGCAGATCGATGCCGAAGTGCGCCGATCCTTGTTCCCGACGCTGTATTGCTGCCGCGCCGCGATTGAACGGATGCTGCCGCGCGAACGCGGTGTGATCGTCAACGTGTCGTCTATCGCAACGCGCGGGCTGAACCGCGTGCCCTATGCGGCGGCCAAGGGTGGCGTCAATGCGATCACCGCAAGCCTTGCTTGGGAAGTGGCCGAACGCGGCATTCGCGTCGTGGCCACAGCCCCCGGCGGCACCGAAGCGCCGCCGCGCGTGACACCGCGGAACCCGAACGCTGCGGAGGAGCAGCGCGAAGATTGGTATCAGACCATCGTCGATCAGACGATCCAGTCCTCGTTCATGAAACGTTACGGAACGCTCGACGAGCAAGCAGGACCAATCCTGTTCCTTGCGTCGGACGATGCCTCTTACATCACCGGTGTCACTGTGCCGGTCAGTGGGGGCGATCTTGGATAGGCCCTGAGGAGGGGTCTGAAACACAACTGGAGGAATACCACAATGAAACGCGCGACACTGGCGGCCCTTGGGCTTGCCACCAGCTTTGTTATGCCTGCTGCAGCCGAAGATATCAAAGTCGGTCTGCTGCTTCCTTTCTCGGGCGTCTATGCCGCCCTTGGGAACGAGATCGAGGCGGGCTTCAACCTTGCTCTTGAACAATTCGGCGACGAGACCGATGCAACCTTCGAAATCGTCCGTGAAGACACCGAAGTGAAACCACCCGTCGCCCTTGGCAAAGCCAAGAAGATGATCCTTCAGGATGATGTTGACGTCATCGCCGGGATCGTCAGCTCGGGTGTTCTTGGCGCGGTGCGCGATATGGTACACGGTGCGGGCGTTCCGCTGATTGTGGCCAATGCGGGCAACGACGAAGCAACCGGGGCCGATTGTTCGCCCTTCATCACGCGCATGTCGTTCTCGAACAGCCAGATTAACCGCCCGATGGGCACGTGGATGCACGAGCAGGGCATCGGCAAGGTCTATACGCTTGCCCCCGACTATGCGGCAGGTCGCCAGATGATCGACGCCTTCACCGCGAGCTTTACCGCGGCTGGTGGCGAAGTGGTCGGTCAGGAGTTCACCCCGTTCCAGAAAACACAGGATTTCGGTCCGTACCTTGCCCAAGCCAAAGCAAGTGGCGCGGATGCGGTCTATGTATTCTACGCAGGTGGCGAAGCGATTTCCTTTGTCAAACAGTATGACAGCTTTGGACTTAAGGCCGAATTGCCGCTGTACGGCTCCGGCTTCCTGACATCACCGCTTTACGTCAATGCCGAAGGCCCGGCGGCAGAAGGTGTGATCACCGCGCTGCATTACGTGCCAACCATCGACAGCCCGGCCAACGCGGCCTTTGCGGACGCGTTTACAGCCGCCAACGGTCGTGTGCCTTCGGAATTCGCGGTTCAGGGCTATGACGCTGCCCGTGCGCTTATCGAAGCCACGAAAACCGGCGCATCGGATCGCGCGTCACTGGCCAATGCGCTGCGCAGCGTCAAGTTTGAAGGTCCGCGCGGTACACTGTCGATCGACCCGGCGACGAACAATGTCATCCAGCCGATCTATGTCTACGAAACGGTCGCTGGCGACGACGGTCTGACCCAAAAGGTTCTGGCCCAGCTGCCAGCCGAGGCTGATCCGGTCAATGGCTGCGAGATGGCTCCGGTTTCCAACTGATCCTGCTGACCCGGCCTTCCTGAGGAGGCCGGGTTTTCTTTCCGAGGAGGGCCACACATGGCACATGATCTTGGCTTCTGGACACTTCAGGCATTGAACGCGCTGCAACTGTCCATGCTTCTGTTTCTACTTTCTATCGGCCTGACGGTCATCTTCGGGCTGATGCATTTTGTGAACCTCGCGCATGGGTCACTTTACGCGCTGGGCGCATATTTTGCAGCATCTTTGGCCGCTGTCGGCGGTTACTGGATGGGGTTCTTCCTTGCTCCTGTTGCGGTGGCTGGCGTTGGCGTCCTGCTGTATTCCGGGCTTATCAAGCGGATGCGCAAGTCTGGTCCGATGGCGCAGGTGCTGGTCACCTTTGGATTGATCTTTGCAATGCTCGATCTGACGCGCATCTTCTGGGGCGATCTTGCACTGGCCATCGAAGTGCCCGCGCTGCTGGATGGGCGATTGGCGTTTCTCGGCGTCGAGTACCCGACTTACCGGCTGTTCATCATCGCGCTGGGCCTCGCGATCTTTACCGCGTTGGCGTTTGTTCTGGGGCGCACCCAGATCGGTGCAATGATCCGCGCAGGCGTCGACAATGATGCGATGGCGGCCTGCCTTGGTATCAATGTCGAACGCCTGTTCTTTATCGTCTTTTGCTTCGGCTGTGCGCTGGCTGGTCTGGCGGGCGCGGTTGCAGCACCGCTGTTGAGCGTGACGTCCGACATGGGGCTGCAAATCCTGATCCCGACGCTAATCGTGATCGTGATCGGTGGGCTTGGGTCGTTAAAAGGCGCGGTTGCCGGGTCACTGATCTATGGCTTCGTACAGACTTTCGGCGCGGTTCTGGCCCCGCAATTGGCGTCTGTTCTCATCTACGCCCTGTTGGCTGCGGTCCTTGTGATCAAGCCAGTGGGCCTGTTCCCGGCGAAAGGATAATCAGATGTTTCGACATAATTCACTTCGCTATGCCGTGCTTGCACTTCTTGCCGCCGGTGCGCTGTTTCAAGCGCTGACTGCCGAATATTTTGGTCTGGAAATCCTGACCGAAATTCTGATCCTTGCCATACTGGTTCTGGCCTTGGACATCGTTGCGGGCTTTGGGGGTATGGTGTCGCTCTGCCACGGCGCACTCATGGGGGTTGGTGCTTATACCTATGCCATCCTGTCGACAAAGGCGGGCATCGCGCCGCCGGTCGCGTTGGCAGCGTCCATTGCATTGACAGGCGCCGCCGCATGGGTGATCGGCGCGATCTGTTCGCGCAGCCACGGCATTTATTTCATCATGGCGACCCTGGCCTTTGGGCAGATGGCCTATTCCTACGTGTTTGAGGCGCCGATCTTTGGCGGTGATGACGGGTTGGGCGGCATCTCGCGGCTTGATCTGAGCTTTATCGGCGTTGATTTGAATGACAGCCGCAGCTTCGCGTTATTCTGCCTTGCCATTCTGGGCGCGGTTTATGGTGCGTCGGTTCTGATCCTGCGGTCCGGTCTTGGCCGATCCCTGTCGGGTGTCATGCACAATGAACAGCGCATGCGCGCGCTTGGCCTGACCGTCTGGCGCGTCAAGGCGGATGTGTTCGGCCTGTCCGGCATGATCGCCGGTCTGGCAGGTGCGTTGGCGGCGCAGCATATCCTTTACATCTCGCCGGGTCTGCTCAGCTGGACCGTGTCGGGTGAGGCGTTGGTTGTTGTGATCCTAGGCGGTCTGGGGACGCTTGTCGGCCCACTTGTGGGGGCTGCGGCCTTTGTGGTGCTGAAACACGAACTGAGCGCCGTCACCACATATTGGCACCTTGTCGTCGGGGTCATCCTGATCGCCGTCGTCATGAGCCGCGCCAACGGGATTTTTGGTTGGATCGAAGCCCGCTGGGGCGCCCGGATCGAACGTCGTCTTGCCGATACCACGCGCAAAGCCGAAGCCAAGGAGGTGCTGACCGATGCTTGAGACACGCAATCTGGACAAGAGCTTTGGCGCAGTCCACGTCACTCGCAATGTGTCGCTCAAACTCGAACGCGGCGAACGCCGGGTGATCCTTGGACCGAACGGGGCGGGCAAGACAACGCTGTTCAACCAGCTTGTCGGCGAACTGACCCCGGACAGCGGGTCAGTTCATCTGGCGGGCGAAGACGTGACGGCGCTGCCTGTTGCGAAACGCGCCCGTCGCGGGTTGTCGCGCAGCTACCAGAAGAACACGCTGTTCGACGGTCTGACGGTTGAGGAAAACCTTGGACTGGCGGCTGCGGTTCACACCGGCAACGCGACCCAGCTTTGGTCAGACAGCCTTGCCAAACCCGAAGTCCGCGAGATCGTGGATGAGGTTGCAAACCAAGTGAACCTGATGCCCTACATCCATGCCAAGGTGTCCGAGATCAGCTACGGCGTGCGCCGTCAGCTTGAGGTTGGCGTGGCGCTGGCAACAAAGCCTTTGGTTCTGTTAATGGACGAACCCACCAGCGGGGTCGGGCCGGAAATGTCCAAAGGGTTTCATGACCTTTTGAACAACCTTCCACGTGATCTGACCATGCTGATCATCGAACACGACATGGACCTTGCTTTTGACGTGGCCGACACGACCACCGTTCTAAACTACGGCGAAGTCGTGTTTGACGGCCTGCCAGAAGAAGCGCGTGGTTCGAAACTACTCAAGGAAATCTATCTGGGGAGCTGGGAAGATGCTTAACCTGAACGCAATTGAATCGGGCTATGGCGAAACGCAAGTTCTGTATGGACTGTCGCTTGAGGCACAAAAGGGCAGGGTGCTGGCCATCCTTGGTCGCAACGGCGCAGGCAAATCCACAACGCTAAAGACCATCATGGGGCTGTTGCCGCTGAAGTCTGGGGAAATCCTGTTCAACGGCAAACCGATGGCGGCTCAGCCTTATGACATCGCGAAAAGCGGGATCGCTTATGTGCCTGAAACGCGGGACATCTTTCCGTCGCTGACGGTGCGCGAGAACCTTGAAATAGCGGCCAAGCGGTTTGGCGGCACAGGGGCTGACTGGACAATGGAGCGTGTGCTCGACCTCTTCCCTCGCTTGGGCGAGCGTATGGACAATGGCGGCACGCAACTCTCGGGCGGCGAACAGCAGATGCTGGCGATCGCGCGGGGCTTGTTGATGAACCCGAAACTTTTGATCCTTGATGAGCCGACCGAAGGATTGGCCCCAATCATCGTCAAACTGATCCATGACAAGCTTCAAGAGCTCAAGGCGGCGGGTCTGTCGATGATCATCGTCGAGCAGAACTTCGGCTTTGCCACGTCGCTGGCCGATGACGTCGTAGTGGTTGGCAAAGGCCAGATCGTCTGGACCGGCAGCGCCGACGACATCAAGGCTGACGAAGATGCGCAGCATACCTGGCTGGGTGTCTGATCAAACGCAGCCCAGCTTGGCAGGTTGCCATTCGAACAAGGGCGCAAGGCGTGTTCAGAACGTCTTGCGCGCCACTTTCTGGGCGATGCTGACGAAGTGCTTCACATGGACGCCCTGTTCATCAAGGCGATAATTGAGCGACAATTCCGTCCGCGCGATTTCCGGGTCGATCTTAAGGAATTTCATGCCCTTGCGCGGTGCATTCGCCACCGATTCAGGCACGATGCACACACCTTCTCCAACAGCCACAAGGCTAAGCGCGGTTTGCAGGTCCATGCACCAAATGCGCATGGGGGCCTGAAATCCGGCGTCCTCGACCGCTTTTAGAACCATGTCCGCATAGCTGGGCCGGGGGCGTTCGGGGTACAGAATGAGGTTGTGTGTCATCAGCCGTTCCAGCTTGGCCACGGTGCGAGAACCGGTATCAACGATGTCCGGCAACGCGAGGATCAGCTTTTCCTCGATCAGATGTTTTGAAAGGAATTCGGGGTCTTTCAGCGTAGGGCGGGCAAAGACGACGTCCAGTTCGCGCGACACCAAAGCGCGGTGCAAATCGGCGTTGTTCATCGGGATCAAGCTTAGGTTCACCTCGGGGTAATTCGCCCGGTAGGACCGAATGATGTTCGGCAATATTCCAAAGGTCGCAGAGCCGACGAAGCCGATACGCAGCCGTCCCTCGGCACCCTGTCCTAAGCGGCGCACTTCAAGCTGTGTATCTTCAAGCTGAGACAGGATGGTTTTTCCGCGTGCCAGCAGACGTTCACCAGCTTGCGTCAAAGAGATCGCGCTTCGACCGCGATTGAAAAGGATCGCACCTAGTTCCTCCTCAAGCTGCTTGATCTGACGACTAAGCGGCGGCTGGGCCATGTCGAGCCGTTCCGCCGCGCGACCGAAATGCAGTTCTTCGGCCACAGCGATGAAATAGGTTAGCTGTTTGAAATTCATACTCATCCCCTCCGCCGGTGGTACACGCTAAGTGATCCCGCGCCACAAAAAAAGCCCCCCGTAAAGGGGGGCCAGTCAACAGGGAGGTCGTGATAGATCACTCAGCGGCGACAGCCTGAACTTCGGCTTGTGCCTTGAGTGTGAAATCGAACTCGAAATGCAGGTCGGTGCCCAGATCGGCAGCTGCCGGTTTGAACTTGCCGATCAGGCTTTCCTTGACGGCGAACACGCTGTCGTCTTCGAGCCATGCGCTGTCGGCGTCGTAGATCTGGCTGATTAGCGGGCGGTAGCCGTCTTTCGAGATAATGAAGTGCATGTGACCAGGGCGGTTCGGGTGGTGACCCATGAAGCGCAGCAGCTCACCGGCGGTTTCATCATCCGGGATCGGGTAGGGCACGGGGCGCACGGCGACAAAGGCATAGTGGCCATTCTCGTCGGTCTCAAAGCGGCCGCGCAGGTTGTATTCGGGCTGATCGGGATCAAGGTTTTCATAAACGCCGTTCGGTGCGTCTTCCCACACGTCGAGCGTGACACCGGCGATGCCGTTGCCGTTTTCATCCTTGATGTAACCTTCGAAAAACGCGGTTTCTTCGTTGTCGTAATGTTTTTGAATGGTCGACGCGCCTTTGGGAAGAACCGGCGGGTTTTCGCGGTAGAACGGTCCAAGCACGGTGGATTCGCTCTCGTTGCCTTCAATCGGGTTGGTCATCATGTCGACCAGAACCTCGACGCCGAGGATGTCTCCAAGCAGGATGAACTCCTGGCGGTTTTCGTTGCACAGCTTGCCGGCACGCGCGAGGTAGTCGCAGGCGGCCAGAAATTCGCTGTGCTGAAGTTTCACGTCTTTGATGAAAGCGTGCAGGTGCTTGATCAGGCCGGTTGCGATCTCGCGCTCACGGTCGGTGATGTCGCCATGCTTGCCGAGGCTCGCGATCACGACGTCGGTGATGTTGTCTTGGTTGACGATGCCCATGGGTTAATTCCTCCTCCTGGCAGTCTGAATGTTATTGTCGGGGTGCGGACCTGCCTCCCGTCGTAAACCAGACTTCATCGAAACCACGCTTCAGCCCAATGCCTTGGGCGGTATCGGGTGATACCACAAAGCGCTAATACCACCGAAACAAGGGCAAGCGCGCAAATCCATAAGAATAGTATCGACCCATACCCTGACCGGCATGGCGTGAACGCGATGGCGCATGGCACCACGGCCTCCAGCACATGACCATACGGGAGGCGCAGGTGATCGACACCTTCAAGCATATCCAGAAAAGCCTAGACGACACGCCGCATCTGTTGCGCATCGGGCGTCTGTTCTCAGAGACCGTTCTGATCGAAGTGGGCGGCGATGAATATTATCTGACATTCGACAAGGGCCGCATCACATCGGTTGTTGAAGGACCCAGCCGCAAGACACCTTGGCGTTTTGCGTTGCGCACGGATGCTGCGGCATTGGAAAAGTTCTGGCAGGCGCGACCCGCGCCGGGCTTTCACGACATTTTCGGTCTGGTCAAAATCGGACGCGGTCAGATCGATGGCGACATTCTGAGCCTCGTCAAGAACCTGCGCTTTTTCAAAGAGGTGCTTGGTCTTGCCCGCGCCAAAGAGGAGTTGCCCGCATGAGCATCGAACCGATCACAGGTCGTTACCTGACCGTCACCATCGATGGTGCACACCGCCGCATCTATTTCGAAGAAGCCGGGCAGGGCCGTCCGGTGCTGTGCCTGCACACTGCAGGCGCTGACACCCGCCAATGGCGTCATCTGATGAACGACGCCGAGATCACCGCATCGAACCGCCTGATCGCCTTTGACATGCCGTGGCACGGCAAATCCCTACCACCCG
This sequence comes from Paracoccaceae bacterium, assembly GCA_024742575.1. GTDB lineage: Bacteria > Pseudomonadota > Alphaproteobacteria > Rhodobacterales > Rhodobacteraceae > Marivita. The sequence continues at coordinate 47,147 of JANSYF010000015.1, forward strand.
AAGGGTTCGAGACCGAAGAATACCTGCTGACCACCGAGGCCTATATTGAGACCGTTCTGGCGGTCATTGATGGGCTTGGACTGGATCGTCCGGTTTTGGCTGGGTGTTCCATGGGTGGACGCATTGCGCTGCAACTCGCGGCGCTGCATGGCCACAAGTTCAGCGGCTTCATCGCCATTGAAGCGTCGGACTTCCAGCCCGCGTGGTACGACATCGACTGGTTCCACCGCCCCGACGCCCATGGCGGAGAGATGGGGGCGGCGCTGGTTTCGGCCAACATTTCGCCCTATGCGCCGAAAGCCGAGCGTTGGAACACCGTGTGGATGTTCATGCAAAGCGGTCCCGGCGTGTTCCGCGGTGATCTGAGCTTTTACACCAAGGATGACAGCCTGATCCCGCGCCTGCCGTCGATTGATACGGCGGCGACGCCGGTTCACCTGATTGTTGGTGCCTATGATCTGACTTGTACGCCTGAAGATGCGAAACGTACGGCAGATGCCATTCCGGGGGCGACACTCGCCGTGATGGACGAGCTTGGGCACTTCCCGATGAGTGAGCATCCCGACGGCTTCCGGCCGTTCTTTGTCGAGGCTCTCGACAAGATGCCGACAATGGCAGCCAAAGCCGCCTGATCGAAACCACAGCACGGGAGGAGGAGCCATGTGCAAGAATGAAGGAAACCCCTGTCCGGGATGCAAGAAACATAAAACGCCCGAAGCGGCGTGGATATTCTTTTCGGAGGATGAACGTCAAGCGATCGAAGCGATGAGCCAGACAAAAGCGCCTGCCCACACAGCCGCGCATTCCTGACGGATCACTGATTACGCCGAGCCGAGACATTCGGCGTGGCACAGCAGAAAGACACCATGACAAACCCCTGCATCATCTGCGTGGCCATCACCGGCAGTTTGCCGACCAAGGCCAACAACCCGGCTGTTCCGATCACCGTGTCGGAACAGGTGGAGTCGACCCACGAGGCGTTCGAGGCCGGAGCCACCATCGTGCACGCCCATGTGCGCAATGACGATGAAACCCCGTCTTCGGACCCCGACAAGTTCGCGGCGCTCAAAGACGGGATCGAAAAGCATTGCCCCGGCATGATCATCCAGTTCTCGACCGGAGGCCGTTCCGGTGCAGGGCAGACACGCGGTGGCATGTTGCCGTTGCGGCCTGACATGGCATCGCTCTCGGTCGGGTCCAACAATTTTCCAACCCGCGTTTACGAAAACCCACCTGACCTTGTCGATTGGCTGGCATCGGAGATGCTGAGTTACGATGTCAAACCCGAGATTGAAGCCTTCGATCTGAGCCACATCCTCAAGGCCAAGGACATGGCTGACAAAGGTCAGCTTGCCGGAACGCCATATATCCAGTCCGTGATGGGGGTGAAGAATGCGATGCCGGTCGATCGCGACGTGTTTGACTATTATATTCACACGGTGAAACGTTTGTTCGGTGACGACACTGCGTGGTGCGCGGCCGGGATCGGGGCGAACCAGCTGACGTTGAACGAATGGGCCATCGCCGCTGGTGGCCATGCGCGTACGGGTCTTGAGGACAACGTGCGCCTTGACCGGGACACGCTGGCTGCAAGCAACGCCGTGCTGGTGCGCCGGACTGTCGACATCTGTGAAAAGAACAGCCGCCCGGTCGCGACGTGGCAAGAGGCGCGCCGCATCCTCGGGCTGCGGACGCCCGAGACCACAACACAAGGACAAGCCGCATGAAAAAGGTTTATGGATCGGCAGCAGAGGCGCTCGATGGCCTCTTGCAGGACGGCATGCTGATCGCTGCCGGGGGATTTGGCTTGTGTGGCATCCCGGAACTGTTGATCGACGCGCTGGTTGCCAGCGGTGTCAAGAATTTGACCGTAGCATCAAACAACGCTGGGGTGGATGATTTTGGTCTGGGCAAACTGCTTTCCACCCGACAGATCAAGAAGATGATGTCTTCTTACGTGGGCGAAAACGCGGAATTCATGCGCCAATACCTGTCCGGTGAGCTAGAGCTTGAGTTCAACCCGCAAGGTACTTTGGCCGAACGGATGCGAGCGGGTGGTGCGGGCATTCCCGGTTTTTATACCAAGACAGGCGTCGGAACCGTAATTGCCGAGGGTAAGGATCACCGCGATTTCAATGGTGAGACCTACATCATGGAAGAAGGTATCTTTGCCGATCTGTCGATCATCAAGGCATGGAAAGCCGATGACACTGGCAATCTGATCTTCCGCAAGACGGCGCGGAACTTTAACCCGCCCGCCGCGATGTGCGGTAAAATCTGTGTGGCCGAGGTCGAGGAAATCGTGCCGCGCGGATCGATTGATCCTGACCTCATCCATCTGCCAGGCATCTATGTGCATCGGATCATCCAAGGTCAGCACGAGAAACGTATCGAACAACGGACCGTTCGCCAAAAGGAGAGTGCGTAATGCCCTGTTCAATCAAAGGGTGGGATCGCAACCAGATGGCCGCCCGCGCGGCTCAAGAACTCGAAGACGGAATGTACGTCAATCTTGGCATTGGCATCCCGACGCTGGTGGCCAACTATGTCGGTGACAAGGACATCACTTTGCAGTCCGAGAACGGCATGCTGGGCATGGGGCCATTCCCTTTTGCGGGTGAGGAAGACGCCGACCTGATCAATGCTGGCAAACAGACCATCACCGAGTTGAACCGCACCTCGTATTTTGACAGCGCGACCAGCTTCGGCATGATCCGGGGCGGCAAGATCGCCGCTGCGATCCTTGGGGCCATGGAAGTGTCGGAAAACGGTGACCTTGCCAACTGGATGATCCCCGGCAAGCTTGTCAAAGGCATGGGCGGTGCGATGGATCTGGTAGCAGGCGTCGGCCGCGTGATCGTTGTTATGGATCACACCAACAAGCATGGCGACAGCAAGGTGCTTAAGAATTGCACGTTGCCGCTGACCGGCAAGGGTGTGGTGGATCGGATTATCACCAATCTTGGTGTGTTTGATGTAACCGAGCACGGTCTGAGCATCGTGGAATGCGCAGATGGCGTCACCCCCGAGGAGATCATCGGCGCGACCGAGGCAACGATTGTCTAATGCCGTTTTATACCTGAAATGGCATCAACGTCCTCCGTGTTTGGGTCGTGAGAGCAACGAAAACCGTCCGGTGCATGTTTTGTTGAACACCTCTTCCTTGAGCGGGGGCCAATTGGCCAATTCATTTCTTCTTGGCGCGAGGGATCGGTAATGATTGGACCGAAACTGGAAGCATCGGCCGCCGTTTTCTGAATACTGGCTGGAATCCCATGTCCTGTAGGAGCATCTGAGGCGGTCCTTGATTTCTAGGAACATGCCGCTCGCGTTTTTGTCGACGAAATACCTGCTATCGCCTACATACTTATGGGGTTCCATCCGCACGGCGAACTGAGCGGAGAGGCGGCTTGCCCGGATTGAATTGAAAAAAGAATGCTCGACCTCAGAGCCCGCCCAATAATACCTTTTGCACCATAAGCGAAATCTCGCAGTGAAGAGAGAAGGGCACGATATGATTTCGACAGACCAACATCACCGCATTGTGCCGGGCCACCCTTTGAACAGTGTTTCTTGCGCCCACGTCGTCAAGACGGCACAGGCCTCTGAGAAATCAGACAACTCCATATGTTCGTCTGGATTATGGCTTCCGTGTTCATTGCGAATGAACAGCATAGCGGACGGAATGCCAAGAATTGCGAACGTTGCACAATCATGACCGCCGCCTGACGGGAGTTCAAGAAACTCAACCTTGCGCCTTTCTGCTGCCATGACCAGACCACGCCTGAGGCCTACATCCATCGGTGCGGCGGCAGCTTGGGTGTAAGGACCAAGGTCGATCCGCACGCCACGCCGTTCCCCAATGTCGCGAGCCTGTTGCTGCACCCACCTTTCGAATAGGTTAAGAACGGTGTCATCTTGACTGCGGACATCCAAGGTGAAGGTTAGAAGACCGGGCACCTTGGTAATGCCGTGCAGCTTGGGGTTGGTGGTGAATTCCCCCAAGGTCAGCACCAAATCATCGCCCTTTGCCTCGGCGTCAAGCCAATAGGCTTCCATCGCTTGGGCCAATTCTGTACCGGCAAGAACCGCGTCGCGACGGCTGCGTCTGGGCACACCACCTGCATGGGTAGTTTCACCCTCAATCCGGCAGAACCTGTGCCGAATGTTGCCCCTGATCGCGGTGACAATGCCCACCGGGCGCTGGGCTTCGACAAGAACTGGGCCTTGTTCGATGTGCATTTCGACAAAGGCTGCGATTTGGTCGGGGTCAAGCTGGCTTTTGCTGTCGCGGATCGCCTGCGGATCAAAGCCGGCCTCGGCCATATGTTCCGCCAGACTGCGCCCTGTGTCGCTGCGCTTCACGCGATCTGGCGCATCGCGGGGCAGGAGGCCAAACGCGGCGCGGCTGCCAAGGTAATGCTCGGGGAACCAGATCATCTCTTCCGCGCGGATGGCCATCAGGGTGACGTCGCACGGGGGCTGCGGTCCATTGAGCAAGGTTTCAAGTAGAACCAACCCGGCGATGACGCCTGCGGCACCGTCGAAATTCCCGCCATGCGGGACTGAGTCAAGATGGGAGCCGGTCATCAGGACAGGGGCGTCACGGTCTGCTCCGGGCAAGGTCACGTAGAGGTTGCCAATGGCATCGGTCCGGGTCTCAAGTCCAAGCGTTTTGGCTTCGCGGGTAATCATCGCATGAGCCGCGTCTTCAACCGTGCCAAAGCTCGCGCGTGTGACCCCCGGGGCATCGGCGCTCAGTTTGGCCAATTCGGCGAAAAGCCGTTCTGCACGGTCAAGCGGGGTCAATAGAGCCATCCGGGTACCACAAGCACGATTTGCGGCCAGATGATGATCAGGCCGATCATCACCAGCATAGCGAACACGAACGGAAGGATGCCGCGATAGACATCTGCCAGCTCGCCCCGGCCCCTCACGCCTTGGACGACATAAAGGTTCATGCCAACCGGCGGTGTGATCAAAGCCAGCTCCATCATGATCACAAGGAATATTCCAAACCAGACCGGGTCAATGCCCAGATGCAGGATCACCGGCATCACGACCGGGATCGTGCCCACCATCATGGACAGAGTTTCCAGAAAACACCCCATGACCAGATAGAACAGGACAAGGATCAGGATCATTTCTGTCGCGGACAGGCCCATGTTGGTCACGACGCGGCTCATCGCTTGGGGCACGCCCAGCAAGCCCACGATGAAGTTCAGAAAGAACGCGGCAGTGATGATGAACAGCAGCATTGCCGAGGTCTTGATCGTTGCGATGAAGGCCGCGTGCAGCATTGCAAAGCTGAGTGCCTTGTTACTCCACGCCAGCCCGAACGCCATAACGACGCCGATTGCGGCTGCTTCGGTCGGGGTGGCCCAACCGCCATAGATGGCCCCCATCACGACAACGAAGATCGCCAGCGGTGGCAGCAGGTGGCGCAGACGGCGCAACCGTTCGGCGCGCGAGGAAGGGGATTGCACCGGTTCGGCCAGGGATGGGCGCATCAGGACGATCAGAGCGATGATCAGCATGAAAAGCGCTGTCAGCATCAGACCCGGCAGGATGCCCGCTGCAAATAGTTGCCCGATAGAGGTGTTGGTCAACGCGCCATAGATGATCAGGTTCACCGAAGGCGGGATAAGAATGCCAAGCGTCGCCCCCGCTGCGATGGTGCCAAGCACCAAGGGTTCGTGATAGGCGCGGCGTTTGAATTCGTCCAAGGCCACGGTGCCGATGGTGGCGGCTGTCGCGACGGATGATCCGGACACGGCCGAGAACATCGCACAAGCACCGATATTGGTGTGCAGCAGTCCACCGGGAAGACGGCTTAGCCAATCCGCGAGGCTATCATACATATTTCGGGTGATCCCTGCGCGCAGCAGGATTTCACCCAGAAGCACGAATAACGGGATCGTGGTCAGCAGAAAGTCGTTCATTGTCGCCCAAAGGTTCGTGCCAAAGGACATCAGAACCGGCGGTCCAAAATAGATCAGCGCGCCCAGAATACCTGTCGCCAGCATCGCAATGCCGACATGCAGACCGATGAACATCAGGCCTAGCATGATGACAAAGCCGATACTTGCGCCGGTGACGTCGATCATTTGCGAGCCTCTTCAATTTCTTCTGCGATGCTGGGCGGGGCCAATGCCCGGCTGGCGGCCTCCAGGCCAATTCGCAAGGCGAAGACGCCCCGGCAGGCGGACCAAAGGGCGGCGATGGCAAAGACGACCAGCCCCGCCACCCATAGTGATTGCGGAATCCACAGCGGTGTCTGCAATGGGCTTGACGAGACAGAGTTGAACAAAAGGCTTTCGGATAGTGTCCGCCAGCTCATATAGGCCATGAAGCCAGCCCCCAGTCCAAGCGCGACATAGGCCAGCAGGTTGAGTGCGGCCTGCACCCTGAACGGTAGACGCAGCAGCAGGACATCAATGCGCGTGTGGGCGCGTTCAACCGCAGCCAGCGCCATGCCGAAGGTGCCCGCAACCGCGACGACATAGCCTCCGATCTCGTCCACACCCTGAAGCGAGAAGTTGAACAGCTTGCGCGCGAGGATTTCGAACACGATCAAGAAGGACAGGCCAAGGCAGGCATATCCACCGAGAATTCCAATCAGTCGCATTGCGGGCGATTTCCTTATTGCCGGAACTGGGCGCGCGATGGCGTGCCCAGTTCAGTCTTTGCTCAGTTCAGCGAGATGCCGCGTGCAGCACCCACGGTGGCGTTCCAGATCTTGGAGCAGTCGGCAAACCCGGCATCACAGCTTTCGGCCCATCCTGGCAGCACCTTTTCCATTGTGGCGGCGGTCACCTTGGCCTGATCCTCGGCGCTGGGCTCGACCAGAACCATGTCGAAAGCCGTGTATTTCTCGCAGCCTTCGCCGCCGGTGTTGCAGGCAGTGGCCCAGCCGTTGTTTTCGCGAGCCAGATCCCAGAACGCTTGCTCGAAGGAAGCAAATTCGGTTTCCAGCTTGGCCTTTTCCTCGTCCGAGAAGCTGTTCCATTTGTCGAGGTTGATGAAATGCGCGTTGACTGACCACGAAATACCCAAGGGTAGGAAATGCGTGGTGACTTCCGGCCAGTTTCCGGTGTTGCCGGATGTGGGCGACGTGATGGCACAATCGACCACGCCGCGTTGCAGGGCAGGGTAGACTTCCTTGAAGCTCATGGTCACCGGGCTTGCCCCCAGCGCTTCAAGCAGTGTGGACATCGACGCGGTATAGCTGCGCACCTTCAGGCCCTCGAAGTCATCAAGCGATGCAATTTCGGCGTTGCAGTAGAACACCTGCGGGCCATAGGGCCAAACGGCCAATGGCTTTGCATTGAATTTTTCCGCAACACGCTTTTCCAGTTCGGGGCGGAAGGCCGCGACCACTTCTGCGAGCTGGTCCATATCCGTGGAAACGCCGATCAGGTCGATGCCTTCGAGAAATGCATCATCGCGGGCGGCGGCGCCTACGGTGCTTTGCACGATGTCGAACGCGCCGGTGCGCACCATGCGCAGCGTGTCCTGCATGTCGACGCCCATGACGTCCAGCGGGTTGAAGTTGATGGCCAGCGGAATGCCGGTCTTTTCGGGCAGCGAGGCGTAGAATTCTTGTTCCAGCGCAGTGTGGAATTTGTGCGTCGACACAAGGCCAGTGGCCCGGATTTCGGTTTCAGCAATGGCAGGCAGCGCTGTGGCCAGCGCCAGTGCAGAGGCGAGGATCGTCGTCTTCATGTCATGTCTCCTTGTCGGGTCTGAGATGTATTGGCCGCAGGGGAGGACGCGGCAAAGTGACGGGCGATGTCGATGCGTTGCGCCCGCCAGATCTGGTCTTCGAGTGAAGCCAGATATTCGAGGATTTCGGTCACAGCCCGGAACCGGGCGGGCCTGCCGCTGATGCGCAGGTGAAATCCGATAGAGAGTGTGGAGGACCTGCCGCGCTCTGCTTCGATCAGCAGCTGCTCAACCGCATCGCGGACATAGTCCACCATCTCAACAGCGCGAACGAAGCCATTGGGATGAAAGAACTTCATGTCGTTGGTGTCGAGGTTGTACGGCACGATGGTCAGGCCGCTTGGATCGCTGTAAGGCAGATCGTCATCAAAGGCGTTGGAGGTATAGAGATAGCCCGCCTCGGCCAGCAAGCTGCGCGTCCATGCGCTTTCTGATCCCCGGCAAAAGAACCCGCGCGGGCGCTGTCCGGTTGCCTGTTCGATGACCTCGGTTGCGCGAAGCAGGTCCCGCCGTTCCGTGGCGGCATCGGCGTAATCCGAATGTGGCCGCCACGTCCAGCCGTGGTTTGCCGCCTCGTGTCCGGCGTCGGTGATGGCGCGGGCAAGCATGGGGCTGCGTTCAACCGCGCGGCCACACATCAGGAATGTGGCAGGCGTTTCGGTTCGGCGCAGGGCGTCAAGAAACCGCCACAAC
>JANSYF010000042.1 GCA_024742575.1 Paracoccaceae bacterium
ATGCCGCCGGCTCTCAAAGGATTGGGAAAAATCCATCGCCAGCGCAGAGGCGTGGATCACCATCGCCCACATTCGACGTGTCACACGCCATCTCGCAAGGGATTAATAATGCTCAGATAGTTTCGAATCGGACTCTTAGAGTTGTGTTGTGAAATGAGGTGAGCCTCCGAATAAGACGACATCTACGACCTCTTTGTGTTCAGTGTCGTTGACCGGGATCATACTGGGGTCACTTTTGAGAAACACGGAATTGCCCATGCCGCCCTCTGTCGGGCTTGTGTCGGACGCCACAAATTCAGCTCACTGGGTAATCGGGAGATTCCTTGCAGCATGAAGAATCAACAACTTAAGCACGAACCTATCTAAAGATTAACCAAGGCGATCCAGTAAGAAAGGGCGAAAATATGCGTTTCCAAAGAAAATTCGGATGCGGCACCAAGCCGCCGAACGGACCCTCTTGGTTTTACTGTACCGGTTTCGCACCCTGCAAAGCGCGAATGGCTTCATTTGCGTTCGGACCCGAATGAACCAAGGTCGCTTTTGATGGATCGCCTGTTGGTATGATTTCTATGGCCTCGATCTCGTTCCCTTGGTTGCCCGAGAACTCGAAGTATTTCGTTACAAAGTTTAAAACGCCAACGACCCGCCCGTCTTCCAAAACTGGTTCGTAAACGGTGACATGACCGCGGCCATGGTAATTTTGAACAAACCGCAAGAACAGGCAGTCACCATCCATGAAGCCTGATCGCGCAAAGTGTTTCAGTAGAACCTGTGCGCCAAAACGGTCGGAATACCGATCCAGACTCATCCCAATTAATGCATCCGGGTTCTTGCCACGGGACAAAATATGCTCACGTGCCGACGCGGAGAGCGCAATCAGCCGCAACTGACTGTCCAGCAATGTTGAAGGAAGTAAATCCTGTTCGATAAACGCAAGAGCGCGTTGCATCGCGCGACGATCATGATCGCGCATTAAAAGCGTTTGAAGTTCCAATTGCCTGCTGGGACGTGGTGCTTCAACACCCCGTTCCCAACGACTGATCGTGCCTTGATCCACGTGCAGTTGTTCCGCCAATTGGCGTTGTGTCATCCCAAGCCGCTTGCGCAGATCTCTGATCAAGATGCCGTCGATATCATTTCCTCCGGCCCGTTTGGCGATCCACGTTAGGATTAATCGGTCTGCCCCTGAAGTCCAGAACTTGCAAATTCTGCGGCTCGAGGACATATGCCTCGGCATGGCAAGGATCAGATTATTGTGCATCTTGGTGTGTGCCGTTTTGGCGGGGCCGGGGATGGCGCAGTCCGCAAGTGAGACGCGCGTCCCGCGCTCGACAGGTGAAATAAGCCTGTCTTTTGCGCCTGTGGTAAAGGAGGCCGCGCCTGCCGTCGTCAACATCTATGCGCGTCGGGTTGTTCAGGCGCGACGTAGCCCGTTTCGGAACGATCCGTTTTTCGGCGGTCTGTTTCGGGACTTCGGTGCGCCGCAACCTCGGGTACAAAATTCGTTGGGATCGGGCGTCATTGTATCGCCGGATGGGTTCGTCGTGTCTAACTATCATGTTGTGGGACAAGCCGATGACATCCGGGTCGTGCTGAATGATCGCCGCGAATTTCAGGCCAGCGTTTTGATTGGAGACGAAGCTTCGGACCTCGCCATCCTTAAGATCGAAGCTGACGACATGCCGTTTCTTGAGTTGCGCGACAGCGACACGGTCGAGGTTGGGGAACTGGTCCTTGCCATCGGCAATCCGTTTGGCGTTGGTCAAACAGTGTCATCCGGGATCGTGTCGGGTCTTGCTCGTTCTGGCACGGCTACAGGAAACGGACGCGGATATTTCATCCAGACAGATGCACCGATCAATCCCGGCAATTCAGGCGGCGCGCTGATCGACATTGCAGGCCGGATGATCGGTATTAACACGTCGATCCTGACCCGGTCCGGTGGATCGAATGGGATCGGATTCGCCATACCTGCGGCCCTAGTTGTTGAGTTTTTGGATCAGGCCCGCGATGGCAAAACTGTCTTCGAACGCCCTTGGGCCGGGGCCACGGGGCAACCCGTGGATGCCGATCTTTCCGACGGTCTTGGCCTATTGCGCCCCGAAGGTGTTATCATCACAGCGCTGCACCGTGCTAGCCCATTGGCAGCTGCGGGCATCGACGTGGGCGACGTGATCATCGAAGTGGCTGGTCAGCCGGTAAACACGCCAGCAGAAATGGTGTTTCGAATGTCGGTTCAGGGATTGGGCGAACAGGTGGAGATGGTGTACCTTCGCACTGGTGAAACGCATCGCACCACTGTTGCCCTGATCGCGCCACCCGATGATCCGCCACGGGACACGCGGGTGCTGAAAGAGCAGGATGTGCTGACCGGTATGGAGGTGGCGCGGATCAATCCGTCGGTCACTGCTGAGTTGGGGTTGCCATTGAACAAGGAAGGCATTGTTGTGATTAATCCCGGAGCATTGGGGCGTCGCGTGGGCCTTCAGATTGGCGATGTGATTCGACAAGTGGATAGATTCGTAATCGAAGCGCCTTCGGATGTTGGGCTTGCCCTCCGACACGCTGCTCCAAACATCCAGATCGAAGCCGAACGCGGCGGACAGCGCGTTATCCTGCGGTTCCGGGCCTGAGTGGTGTCTGACCTTTTTGACAGCGGCCAAGTGGCCAAGGATGCGCCACGGCCTCTCGCCGACCGTTTGCGTCCGCGCAAACTGTCCGAGGTGATTGGGCAATCGCAAGTGATCGGGCCTGATGCTCCACTGACGGTCATGCTTGAGGCGGGTAGCCTTGGCTCTGTCGTTTTTTGGGGTCCACCGGGAGTTGGCAAGACGACAATCGCGCGGCTACTTGCAGATGAAACCGACCTTCACTTCGTCCAGATCAGTGCGATCTTCTCTGGTGTCCCAGAGCTGCGCAAAGTGTTTGAAGCGGCCAAGCAACGGCGCAGCACAGGGCAGGGCACGTTGTTGTTCGTGGATGAAATCCACCGCTTTAACAAAGCGCAGCAGGACGGGTTCCTTCCCCATATGGAGGATGGGACGATCCTGCTGGTTGGCGCGACGACCGAGAACCCGTCGTTTGAATTAAACGCCGCTTTGCTTAGCCGGGCACAGGTTCTTGTGCTGGAACGGCTTGATCTGGCCGATCTGGAGCGCCTCGCGCAGCGGGCCGAGGTCGAATTGGATCGAGCGCTTCCTCTTGACCGTCCCGCGCGGGAAAACCTGCTCGACATGGCAGATGGCGACGGTCGAGCGCTGCTGAACCTGATTGAACAGGTGATGGCTTGGAAGGTGGATGGGTTGCTTGACAGTGCCTCATTGGGCCAGCGGCTGATGAAGCGCGCGGCGCAATACGACAAATCGGGGGATGCGCATTACAACCTGATATCGGCACTGCACAAATCGGTGCGCGGCTCGGACCCAGACGCGGCGCTTTACTGGTACGCACGCATGCTCGATGCCGGCGAAGACCCGCGATACCTTGCCCGGCGGATCACACGTATGGCAGTCGAAGACATCGGGCTTGCTGATCCACAGGCCCAAGCGGTCTGTTTGCAAAGTTGGGAAACCTTCGAACGATTGGGTAGCCCCGAGGGCGAATTGGCGATTGCGCAGGCCTTGGTCTATATTGCGCTCGCTCCGAAATCGAACGCGGTCTATGCGGCCTATAAGGGGGCTCGCGCCGCTGCGAGGAAAACAGGGTCGTTGGTGCCTCCCAAACATATTCTGAACGCGCCGACCAAGCTGATGAAAGAACACGGCTATGGATCAGGTTACGCTTATGATCATGACGCTGAAGACGGGTTTTCGGGGCAGGATTACTTCCCCGAAACCATGGGTCGGACCGAATTCTACGCACCGATCGAACGCGGTTTCGAGCGTGACCTGAAAAAACGCGTTGAGTATTTCGCCAAACTTCGCGCCAAACGAAACGGCTAATCGCTTAGGCCGAAACGCGAATCCAAGTGCCCATCCCGCCCTGATGATGTGCCAGCATGTGACAATGGAACAACCAATCCCCGGGATTATGCGCTTGAAACGCAATCTCGCGGGTCTCTTGCGGATCCAGAAGCAACGTGTCGCGCAAGGGACCAAGTGACCCGTCGGGGAGAACCTCAGCGAAATGCATCCCGTGCAGGTGCATGGCGTGCGGGAAGGCCGTGTTGTTCGCCATCCCGATCCGGGCGCTTTCACCAAGCGATAAATCCAAGAGCGGGTTTTTCGGTCGACCCGCGATACCGTTCAAAGCCCAGAATAGGCCTCGCCCTGCCAATGTGCGGGCGTCCAGTTCTTCACCATCGACGCGAGCGGCGCGCATTCCACCCATCGCACCACCTTCGACCAAAAGCGTCGCCGTGCGAGCATTCGCAAGGTCAATTGGGAAGTCGGGGTTAGGCGGCAGGACCACCTTTCCCGAACGGGCCGATGTTGTTGCACCCGACAGCGGGAAATGCGCTATGGCGTAGCCGCCGTCGCGCTCGTAGGTGATGAGGAATGCTTCATCCTCGTCTGACGTTACGTCCACAATCAGGTCAACGCGCTGCGCCGGGGCAAGGACAATCTCTTCCGGCATGGGTTGTGGGTCCTTTAACGGCATGCCGTCCAATGCAACGATCCAACCGGCGAACCCGGGCATTCCTAGTGTGAATACGCGCGCATTGGCTGCGCTGATCAACCTGATCCGGACACGGTCGCCACGTTTCAGTGGGTACGCTGGATCAATCTGGCCGTTGGCCAACCATAAATTGCCAATGCGACCTGCGTGGCTTAGGTCGTGAAAATTGTCAAAGCTGGCAACGGTCCCGTCCTGTTCGATGCGAATATCGTCTACGACCAACGTGATATCCTGATCCACATCCGGCGCATCGGTTTCGTCGATGATGAGCGGTCCATAAAGCCCGCGTTCGACCTGCTCCATGCTCTTGGCGTGGCTGTGATACCAATAGGTGCCTGCATCGGGCAGGGCGAAATCGTAATCAAAGCTCTGGCCGACAGCGATGGGCGCTTGCGTCAATCCGGGCACACCGTCCATCGCGTTATCAAGACGCAGTCCATGCCAATGTACCGCCGTCGGCTGCGGAAGCGCGTTTTCCACCGAAGCCTTTAATCTGTCGCCTTGACGTGCGCGCAGCATGGGACCGGGGAATGTACCCTCAAAGCCCCACATTTCGGTGTCTGGGTAGGGCGCGGGAAGTATTTGTTGCCGATGCGTTGCGGCGATCAACCGTTTCGGCGCTGTTTGTGCAACAGCGCTGCGCGGAAAGAGGCTTGCTGCAGCGAGACTGCCAAGAAACTGTCGGCGTTGCATGTCGGCTCCTGTGTTGACGTTGTATGAAACAGTAGAGTTCGGAACCCAAAGCGCAATGGGGCATTGCTTGACATCCTACAGGCGCCGCGCGACAGAGCCTGCATGTTGACAACCCTATCCCTTGTGGCCCTTGGCGGGGCTATTGGCGCAGCACTTCGGTATCTGACCGGGGTCGGTCTTTTGCGTCTTATTGGCCAGAGTGAGTTTCCATTGGCGATCCTGACCGTGAATATACTTGGGTCGTTTCTTATGGGTGCGTTCGTGGTCGCGGCCGCTCAACGTGGGCTGACGCACCTGTCGCCCTTCGTGATGACCGGCATATTGGGTGGGTTTACAACCTTTTCGGCGTTTTCGCTTGAAACCATGACATTGATCGAACGCGGACAGGCGGGGTCTGCAATGCTGTACGTCGCGCTATCGGTCGCATTGTCGGTTGGAGGATTGGCGCTGGGCCTCTTTCTGGCGCGGAGTATTTTTGCATGAGCCAAGTTCAGACAATCACTGTCGGGCCGGGAGATGCGGATCAGCGTCTTGATCGCTGGCTCAAACGGGTGTTCCCCCATCTTGGGCAGGCACGGATCGAAAAGATGTGCCGCAAGGGCGAACTGCGCGTCGATGGTGGCCGCGTAAAAGCAAGTACGCGCCTCACCACCGGTCAAGAGGTGCGCATTCCTCCACTGCCCGAACCGGGTGAGGTGCAATCGCGCCCAAAACCCACGGTCTCTGACAAAGATGCCGCGATGATGAAATCGCTTGTCCTTTACAAAGACGATCACATCATCGCGCTGAACAAGCCACCGGGGCTGCCGACACAAGGTGGCAGCAAACAAACCCGCCACGTCGATGGTCTCGCCGAAGCGTTGACCTTCGGCTATGAAGAGAAACCGCGGTTGGTTCACCGGTTGGACAAGGACACGTCGGGTGTTCTGTTGTTGGCTCGTACCCGGGCGGTGGCCGGTGCTTTGACAGAAGCGTTCCGCGCCCGCGAAACACGCAAGATCTATTGGGCGGCAGTTGCTGGCGTTCCGTTCCCGCAAATGGGCACGATCAAGTTTGGTCTGGTCAAAGCGCCGGGTCATGGTGCCGGGGGCGAAAACGAAAAGATGCGCGCGGTACACCCCCGCGATGTTGCCACGACTGAAGGGGCAAAGCACGCGACCACGGATTATGCTGTTCTAAGTGCATTGGCAAAACGCGCGGCATGGGTCGCCATGGTGCCGATCACAGGCCGAACGCACCAGTTGCGGGCGCACATGTCTGAACTGGGGCATCCGATTATTGGTGACGGAAAATACGGCGGCTCCGGGCAGGAAAACCTTGGGGATGGCTGGGGCGCCATGCTGGGTGGCGGGATCAGCCGTAAACTGCATTTGCACGCTCGCTCGATTTCGCTCAAGCATCCGGTTACCGGCGCGCGCCTGAACATCATAGCGCCGCTGCCTGAACATATGGAACGCACTTGGGAATTCCTTCAATGGGACCCGCGCGATGTGCCTGCTGACCCCTTCGAGGATATCGACTAATGCCCGATGCCTTGCGGTTGGTGGTTTTTGACGTTGATGGCACTTTGGTGGACAGCCGCGCCCATATTATCGACGCGATGGAAGACGCGTTTGCCAATGTTGGGATCGCGGCCCCCTCGCGTGAAGCGGTTCTTCATGGAGTCGGGCTTTCGCTGCCGGAACTGATGGCACAGCTTGCTCCAGAACAATCCGCATCCATCCACCAAGCGCTTGCGGAGGGATACAAGTCGGCGTCGTTTGCGCGGCACATGTCAGCGGGTGAAACGGCCAAAGTCGCCTTCTTTCCAGGTATCCGGGACGTTCTGGACAATTTGAAATCGGATGATTTCACGTTAATGGCCACCGCGACAGGCATGTCGCGGCGTGGGCTGGACCGTATTATCGCGCAACACGGGCTTGAGGGATACTTTCAGTCGACGCAAGTCGCCGACACGCATCCCTCCAAGCCCCATCCGTCCATGCTTTACGCCGCATTGAACGAGACCGGAGTTTCGCCTGAGAACGCAGTGATGATCGGTGACACGAGCTATGACATGGTGATGGCCAAAGCCGCGGGCACCCGCGCGGTCGGTGTCACGTGGGGAAACCACCCCGCTGAATATCTTTCAGAGGCCGATGTGCTCGTTGACACGACCGACGCATTAATGGCGGCATTGATGACTTGGATAGAGGATCTTGCATGAGTGAATGGGCCCCTAAACGATTTTGGAAATCTGCAAGCGCGCAGGCCGCAGAACAGGGTTATGGGGTCTTTCTGGATGGTCGCCCGGTGCGCACACCAGCCAAGGCGGTTCTGAACGTACCCAGCCTTGCCATAGCAGAAAGGATCGCTCGGGAATTTGACTCTCAGGAAGAACGCATTGACCCGCGCACGATGCCTTTCACGCGTACCGCGAACGCCGCGATCGACAAAGTGTCGATCCAACACGCAGACGTGGCGGACATGCTCGCTGCCTACGGTGACAGCGATCTTTTGTGTTACCGTGCTGATGCGCCGGACGGCCTTGTGGCTCGTCAGGCTGCCGAATGGGATCCGCTGCTTGAGTGGGCGGCGCAAACGCTGGGTGCCCGGTTGGAAGCGCGAGTCGGCGTCATGCATGTCCCGCAAGACCCCGAGGCATTGGCCAACCTGCGGCGGCGCGTTCACGAACTGACAGAATTCGAAATGGCGGCATTTCACGATCTTGTTGCGATAAGCGGCTCGCTGATCATTGGATTCGCAGCACGGGCCGGTGCAAGAAATATTCATGACCTGTGGGCGATATCCCGGGTCGACGAGATTTGGCAACAAGAACAATGGGGCGAAGACGAAGAAGCCAAAGAATTGGCGGAACACAAAAACGCCGCCTTTTTGCACGCCAACGAATTCCTTCGATTGTTGAGCGCGCAAACGACGCGCTGACGCTGGGTAAGCAGCGACCTTGTGACCAAAAAATAGGCTATTTGGCTTGACCTCCGAACATGAATCCCCACAAATCGTTGCCATCGTAAGTGGGGTAGGCCCTACTTTCGTCGTATGGGTGCGCAACCGCCCGTCTAAACCGCGCTGATAGGCGCGGGCAAACAGGAAGAGGTAAACATGAAAAAAATTGCAATTCTTGGCGCGATGACCGTTGCCGGCCTTTCGGCTGGTGTTGCGTCCGCTGCCACGCTTGACGATGTCAAAGCGCGCGGCAAGCTGAACTGTGGCGTGATAACAGGTCTCGTCGGTTTTGCAGCACCGAACGCAAATGGCGAGTGGGAAGGCTTTGATGTCGGCGTCTGCCGCGCTGTGGCCGCTGCTGTTCTTGGCGATCCGACCGCAGTTGAGTTCGTTCCGACCACCGGCAAGACGCGCTTTACCGCGTTGGCTTCGGGTGAGATCGACCTGCTGGCGCGCAACACCACATGGACATTCTCGCGCGACGTCGACCTAGGTTTCGAATTCGTCGGAATCAACTACTACGATGGTCAGGGCTTCATGGTTCCGAAAGAACTGGGCGTGTCCTCGGCAAAAGAACTCGACGGTGCGACAGTCTGCATCCAAACCGGCACCACAACCGAGCTGAACCTCGCGGACTTCTTCCGTTCCAACAATATCAGCTACGAGCCGGTTCCGATTGAAACCAACGCCGAAGCGCAACCGCTGTACCTCGAAGGTGCGTGCGACGTCTATACAACAGACGCGTCCGGCCTTGCTGCGACACGCGCGGCATTCGAGAACCCGGGCGACCACGTTGTTCTGCCGGAGATCATTTCGAAAGAGCCGCTTGGCCCGCTCGTTCGTCACGGTGACAACCAGTGGGGCGACATCGCACGCTGGACACTGAACGCACTGATCGCTGCAGAAGAACTGGGCGTTACATCTGCGAACGTTGAAGAACTGGGCGCTGCTGCTGGCAACAACCCGGAAATCAACCGTTTGCTGGGCACCGAAGGCACGCTGGGCGAAATGCTTGGTCTGGACGCCGACTGGGCAAAGCGCGCCATCATGGCGGGCGGCAACTACGGTGAGCTGTTCGAAAAGAACATCGGTGAGAACACACCGATCGGTCTGGCACGTGGTCTGAACGCACAGTGGACCGAAGGCGGCCTCCTCTACAGCCCGCCCTTCCGCTAAGAGCGACACTACGGAAAAGGGCGCGGATCACACCGCGCCCTTTTTCATAGCAAAGAATAAGCCTTCGGATCAGGTACCAGAGCGCGCAAAGCGCCACCAAGAGAATCCGGAAAAACAGGGATAACAAAATGTCCACTATTTCAGACCCACCGTCGGGGTCGTTTCGGCTATCAATGCTGATCAACGACACGCGTTACCGGTCCTATACGTTTCAATTCATCGCGCTGGTTTTGCTCATTATGGCTTTTGCCTATCTGGGCTTTAACCTGCTGGCCAATCTTCAGGCCGCGGGCCTTAACATCTCGTACCAATTCCTTGGCGAACCAGCAGGGTACGACATCAACCAAACTCTGATAGAATATACCAGTCAGTCGTCGCATTGGCGGGCGTCGTTGGTCGGCGTGCTGAACACGCTGCTTGTGGCGTTTCTCGGTTGTATTATGGCGACTGTGATCGGCGTTTTTGTCGGAGTTCTTAGACTGAGCAACAACTGGCTCGTTCGCCAGCTTATGTCGATCTATGTCGAAATCTTCCGCAATGTCCCGGTTCTAGTCTGGATCCTCATCATCATGGCGGTATTCATTGCCGTCTTGCCACAACCGCGCGAATTCCGCGGGGACGACGCAACAGCGTCAATGGTCTTTGGGGCGTTCGCCTTTACCGGCCGTGGGTTCTACGCACCGGCCCCCATTTTTGGTCCAGGTTCCGGTGTCGTCATTGCGGTTTTCCTTGCGTCGGTTGTCGGTATTTTTGCGTTCCGCAACTATGCGAAGAAAGCGCTCTATGATCGCGGGCAGTTGATCCCGACATTGTGGCCGTCTTTGGCAATCTTCTTTATTCCGGCCATCCTTGCGTTCTTTGTCATGGGACGTCCCATCACACTGGATCTGCCGTCGCTGCAAGGCTTCAACTTTCAGGGCGGCATCTTCATGCGCAACTCGTTGATTGCGCTTTGGTTCGCCCTCTCGATCTACACCGCGGCATTCATCGCGGAAAACGTTCGCGCGGGTATTCTGGCGGTCAGCAAAGGTCAGACCGAAGCGGCCGCATCCCTGGGGCTGCGTCCGGGCCGGATCATGAACCTCGTTGTGCTTCCGCAAGCGCTGCGCGTGATCATTCCGCCACTCATCTCTCAGTACCTGAACCTGACCAAGAACTCGTCGCTGGCGATTGCGGTCGGCTATATGGACCTGACCGGCACATTGGGAGGCATCACACTCAACCAGACGGGCCGCGCGATTGAGGCGATTTTCCTGCTCATGTTGTTCTACCTCGCCATCTCGCTTGCGATTTCGGCGATTATGAACGTCTACAACAACGCCGTTAAGTTGAAGGAGCGCTGAGATGTCTGATACGCATGCACATTCTGTTGCCTTCGTTCGCGATACGATGTTGCCCGAGCAACCCCCACCCGTTTCCGAGGCTGGTGCTGTCAAGTGGGTTCGGGAAAACCTGTTCAAGGGCTGGTTCAATTCGATCCTGACGATCCTATCGATCTATTTCATCTACGTGATCGTCTCGGGTGCGTGGCCTTGGTTTGCCAATGGCATCTGGACCACCAGTTCTCTCGCGGAATGCCGGGAGATGCTTGACGGTATGACGGGCGCCTGCTTCTCGGTTTTGACCGAGCGCTGGAACCAGCTTTTGTTTGGTTTCAAATACCCACCAGAAGCCTACTGGCGTCCAATACTGGCTTTTGTTCTGTTGATCGTTGCGATTGCGCCTGTCCTTTATCCAAAGGCACCGCGCAAGATGCTTGCTTTCACAGCGGTTTATCCCTTCCTCGCCTTTTGGCTGATTTGGGGTGGTACGTTGTTGATCCCTCTCATGGTCATGGTGGGTATGATGGCAGGCTATTTTGCGTTTAAGCGATTTGAACGCCAGAGCTTTGCAATGGGAATGTTGGCAGGGCTGATTGCGGCAGTTGTTGTGATCTGGGCTGGTGGTATCATCCCGTCGTCGATGCCCGATGTTTTGGCGCTACAGGCGATACCATCGCGTGATCTGGGGGGCTTCATGCTCAACATGATCCTTGGGACAGTGTGTGTCTCGTTGTCCTTGCCGTTGGGTATCGTGCTGGCATTGGGGCGCCAATCCTCCATGCCAATCATCAAGTGGATTTGCGTGATCTTCATTGAGTTCATCCGCGGCGTTCCCCTCATCACATTGCTGTTCGTTGCAAACGTGGTGCTGGCTTACTTCTTCCCGCCTGGATCAAATATCGACCTTGTCCTGCGTGTGATCATCATGATCACCATGTTCTCGTCGGCTTATATCGCCGAGGTGATCCGGGGTGGTCTGGCAGCGCTTCCGCGTGGTCAGTACGAAGCTGCAGACAGCCTTGGTCTGGACTATGCACAGTCGATGCGCCTGATCATTCTGCCGCAAGCGCTCAAGATATCCATCCCTGGGATCGTGAACGTGGCGGTGGGTCTGTTCAAGGACACGGTGTTGGTGTCGGTGATTTCGATGTTCGATCTCGTGGGTATGATCCGCGGACCGATCCTTGCGTCGACCGAATGGAATGGCGTCTATTGGGAACTCTGGGGCTTTGCGGTCTTTGTGTTCTTCATCGTCTGCTTCAGCATCTCAAAATATTCACAGTGGCTCGAGCGCCAGCTCGCTACCGATCACCGATAATGCCCTCAAGTCGCGAAAGCGAAAGGGCTAGAACTAGGAGGCCAAGCAATGGCTGAAACTGCAAATGCACCGATGGCTATCTCTGACGAGGTGGCAATCCAGATCCAGAACATGAATAAGTGGTATGGATCCTTTCACGTCCTGCGGGACATTGATCTGACGGTCTACCGCGGTGAACGTATCGTCATCGCAGGCCCGTCTGGGTCGGGCAAGTCGACGCTCATCCGCTGCATCAACGCGCTGGAAGAGCACCAAAAGGGTGCGATTACGGTCGATGGCACGGTCCTGTCTTCAGACATCAAGAACATCGATACGATCCGCTCTGAAGTTGGAATGGTGTTTCAGCACTTCAACCTTTTCCCGCACCTGACCATTTTGGAGAACTGCACGTTGGCCCCAATCTGGGTGCGCAAGATCCCCAAGCGTGAGGCCGAACAGACGGCGATGCACTTTCTCGAAAAGGTTAAAATCCCCGAACAAGCTAACAAATACCCCGGTCAGCTTTCCGGTGGTCAGCAGCAGCGTGTGGCGATTGCCCGTTCGCTTTGCATGCGCCCGCGCATCATGCTGTTTGACGAACCCACTTCGGCACTTGACCCTGAGATGATCAAAGAAGTGCTGGATACGATGGTGGAACTGGCGGAAGAAGGCATGACAATGCTGTGCGTGACCCATGAAATGGGCTTTGCCCGCCAGGTCGCCAACCGCGTTATCTTTATGGATGCGGGCCAGATCGTGGAACAGAACGAACCGGAAGAGTTCTTCAACAACCCGCAGAACGAACGGACCAAACTCTTCCTCAGTCAGATCCTCGGTCACTGACCGCGTTTGAATATCAGAAAACACGCGCCCCGGATCATCTTCGGGGCGTTTTTTGTTGCGCGTCGTTTGCAGTTTTAGCCCGTCTGCCCGGCGGAAATGACTTCGCGGGGCACGGCGAAACCTTCGCAATGTCCAGTACCAACGCGCAGATCCTTCCAAGTGGCGATGTCAAACCGGATCAGGCTGGTCGCGCAGGTCGGATAATCTGCAAACCGCGGATGGTCTGGCCACGCCGCGACGAGATGATGCGCACATTCTGCTATTCCGTGATTGTGACCCAGAAGCAGAACTGTCTCGGTGTCAGCGCTGCGCAGGATGTCGATCATTGTCCCAGATCCAGCAAGATAAAGCGCGCGCTCGAACCGTGTGGGCACATGTGGGGCGTTCAGAAGGTCTAGCGTCTGGCGTGTGCGTGTGGCGGTAGAACATAGCATCTCGTCAGGTAGCCAACCTTGGTCTCTCAGCCAGCGGCCCATTGCCGGCGCGCTGTCCATCCCGCGCCTATTAAGTGGCCTGTCGTGATCATCGCCCGAAGCCGACCAATCCGATTTGGCGTGGCGCATGAGGATCAGTCGTTTCACGTGGGGCACGCCCTTCTTTGTGTCGGGTGTCACTCTCCCAAAAACGCGCGCATGTGGAAAGCGGATTGTTCCATCGATCGCCCAAACTGCTCAGAGATTGGGCATGCGCGGCGGACAAGGCAGCCGTCTCGACACGTCGCCCCTTCCGGGGACCTGATGTGATCGAAGCAAGCGGGTACGTCGTAGTCTTGTTCCTGAGCAAGGGCTCCGACGGGGCAGGCCGTCTCGCAAGGACGCGTGTCGCAGGTCAGGCAGGGGCTATCTTCTCGTGCTGGCAGGCCCAGCCGTTCGGTTAAGGCAAGCGCAACGCGGAAACTAATGAACAGACCAGCAGTGCGGTTTACCAGCAACCCGACTGGCGAAGACCAATTCGCCTCGCTGAGATGCGCCCATTTTATGAAAGGTGGGTATGGGGGCCCATCATAGGGAAAGATTGTCGTAGCATTGAGTGGCTCGGCAATCGTCGCGCTTACCCGTTTGGACCACCGATCCAGCGAATGCGGCAGACCATCCTGGTATTCGGTCGATGTGGAGAAAACGTCCCAGAAATTCGGCTCATCCGGACCCAACAAGACCAGCGTTTGCGTGTCATTCGGAGCAAGGTCTTCGGCGGTCGAATGAAACGCCCCGCGCACGGCCAAACCTACCGCGCGGGCCAACGCGTCAAGCTCGTTGAGGGTCACCGCGCTGGACGGATCAACGACCCAGCACCATGTTCTGTAAACAGTTCAAGCAGGCATGCATTGGGCACACGCCCGTCCAAAATCACGACCGCGCGCACACCCTCTTCAATGGCTTTTAGGGCGGTTTCGGTTTTCGGGATCATACCGCCCGCGATGGTACCATCTTCGATCATTGCGGCCACTTCTTCAGGGGTCATTGCCGTCACGACGTTGCCGCTTGCGTCTTTTACACCGCTGACATCAGTCAAAAGCAAAAGCCGATCAGCTTTCAATGCGCTCGCGATAGCACCCGCTGCTGTGTCACCATTTACATTAAAGGTTTCGTTCGGCTGCATGCCGGTCGCGACTGGTGCAACTACGGGAATGATCCCCGCCTTGAACAGATCACGCAGCACTTGTGGGTTCATCTCGACCGGGCGTCCGACGAAACCAAGCTCTGGATCATCCGCCTCGCAGACCATCAGATCGTCATCTTTACCCGAAAGGCCAACTGCACGACCGCCCTCATCCATGATCGCTTGGACAATCCGCTTGTTCACAAGGCCTGTCAAAACCATTTCGACCACTTCGACGGTGGCTTTGTCAGTCACACGCTTGCCGCGCACAAATTCTGACTTGATGCCCAGCTTGGTCAACATGTCGTTGATCATCGGTCCGCCGCCATGCACCACAACTGGATTGATCCCAACCTGACGCATCAGAACAACATCACGGGCAAATTCCGCCATCGCGTCATCGTCGCCCATCGCGTTTCCGCCAAACTTGACCACGACAACAGCTCCTGCATAGCGCTGCATAAACGGCAGGGCCTCTGAGAGTGTGCGGGCGGTGGCGATCCAGTCGTGGTTCATATCTCGGGATTTCATATTGGTTTTGATCCTTGCCAGAGCAGGCCTGACGCCCGTCTTGTCTGCTCCATGGCTGCACGAGAGGCAAGCCGTTTTGCGAGACGACGTCTAGCTGATTCCAGCGATGATGCTGCGCAAGGTTGCTATTCCCTCGCCTTTGTCGCTGCTTGTCAGGACAAGTTCGGGATAGGCTGCCGGGTGCTTTGACAGCTTTTCGCGTACTTGTTTCAAAAGCCCGTCATATTGGGACGGTTTGATTTTATCGGCTTTGGTCAGCACCACCTGAAATGTCACAGCGCTTCTGTCTAGAAGAGTCATAATTTCTTCGTCAACGGGCTTTATCCCATGGCGGCTGTCGACCAGCACAAACGCACGACGCAGGCTCGCGCGACCGGATAGGTATTGCTTAAGCAAAGCTTGCCATTTTTCGACCACCGCCACAGGGGCATTGGCATAGCCATAGCCCGGAAGGTCGACGAGATACCGTTCATCGCCAAGCGTGAAATAGTTGATTTCCTGCGTGCGTCCCGGCGTGTTCGATGCACGGGCCAAGGCTTTGCGCCCGGTGATCGCATTGATCAGCGACGATTTGCCGACGTTAGATCGTCCCGCAAAGCAGACCTCGATTCGATCATCGGCAGGAAGTCCAGACATCGCAACGACGCCTTTCAAGAAATCGACCTCACCTGCAAACAATTTGCGCCCTGTTTCTCGGCTGATCTCGTCCGATTCTTCGGCAAGCGGGAAAGGAAGCTTCATTTCAGACACGGGCCACCTCGTCACCGGCACGGATTGTGCCGCCTTGTATCACTTCTGCACGTACCGAAAAATCCTGATGGCCCCAACTGTCAAGGGCGCCCAGAACGTCAGCATCGCGTTTGCCCGTATCTGGATTGCTGTGGGTCGATTTGCAGCGATCTGTCCGTTCGCGTACGCGTAGAATCGTTTCACCGATCTTGATGTTGCGGTCGTCCCAATCGAATTCTTCCCACGGGGCAAGACCATCAATCCAAAGGTTGCCGCGCCACCGAAGGTGCGACAATGGTCGACCGATACGCTGTTCCACCGCCCGGTGCGACGCATGATTGCACAAGGTGATGCTGGGGAAATCACTGTCGGTGAAAGCTTGTGTCTTTGCCTTGAGCAATCTCGCGGGTTGAAGTGTGTCGTCTGGCACAAGCGCCTTGACCCACTTAAGAAACGACGCGCTGTCGCTGTCCGGCTGAAAGGTCAAATCGGGCATGTCCGGATGGCAAAGCGTGATTTCCGTGCGGCTTTCGTCGAAACGGGCGCTGATTGCCATCAGACTGGGCAGTTTTGCCACGCGGCAGAAGTGGCCACAGCTGACCCATTCGGAACCGTCAGCCTGTGACCTTTCGTGCGCGACCGCCCAAATACGGTCGAACGGGATTGTTCCACCCTTGGTCACGCTCACCGATTCCATCAACTCCCGGCCATGGCTTTTGATCGGGTGCCGCCAGATCTCGGTGACGGTTGCGGTCATTTTTCGTCCGACTTGGCGTTGCGCTTTACGCTGGATTTGATGTTCCCAAACACATCCGGCTTATATCCTTGCGATCGCATGATCAGGTATTGCTGTGTAAACGTGATCGTGTTGTTTGCGATCCAGTAAACGACCAGGCCGCTGGCAAACCCACCTAGCATGAACATGAAGACCCATGGCATCCATGCAAAGATCATTGCTTGAGTGGCGTCCGTGGGCGCTGGGTTCAGCTTTTGCTGCAACCACATCGAAATGCCTAACAGCAGCGGCAGAATTCCGATAAAGACAAGTGCGAGCAGCGATCCCGGTGTCGGCGATGCCCATGGCAGAAGGCCAAATAGGTTCATGATCGACGTGGGATCAGGTGCCGACAGGTCTTGGAATGGGCCAAGCCATGGGGCGTGGCGCAGTTCCAACGTGACAAAAATCACCTTGTAGAGTGAGAAAAAGATCGGAATTTGCATAAGGATCGGCAAACAGCCAGACGCCGGGTTTACCTTTTCCTTCTTGTAAAGCTCCATCATTTCCTGCTGCAGCTTTTGGCGGTCATCACCAGCGCGCTCTTTGATCTTTTCCATCTCAGGCTGAAGCTCTTTCATCTTCGCCATTGAGACGTAGGACTTATAGGCCAGTGGGAACAGCACAGCTTTGATGATCAGCGTCAAACCGATGATTGCCCATCCCATGTTGCCAATCAGCACATTCAGATTGTGCAGTAGCCAGAAAATTGGCTTGGTCAGGAAAAAGAACCAACCCCAGTCAATGCTGTCGATAAACCGGTCCACTCCGCGGCTCTGATACTCTCGAATGGTTTCCCATTCTTTGGCACCCGCGAACAACTGGGTCGACACTTTGCGCGTTTCACCCGGCGCGATGGTCACAGTCGGTTGAACAGCTTCGGTCTGATAGATGTTGCTCGCTTCGCTATACTTTGCCACCTGGCGGTACGGTGTGCCGTTTTCAGGGATGATGGTTGTCATCCAGTAGTGGTCGGTAAAACCAATCCAGCCATTCTCAGTCACCTGCGTGACTTCGGCCCGCGCACCTTCAGTGGGCACAACAGCGAAATCGGTCATATCGGAGTAGTCAATCTCTGCCAAAGTGCCGTCTGCCATCGCAACGACGCCTTCATGCAGGATGAAGAAATTCTTAAGTTCCGCCGGTTCGCCATGCCGCGCGATCAAGCCATAGGGGGCCATCGTCAGTGCGCTGTCACTCGCGTTTTCGACGGACTGTGTCACTGTGAACATAAAGTCGTCGTCAATTTCGATGGTGCGTCTGAACACTGTCCCGTTCGGGCTGTCCCAGCGAAGGGTGATCGGTGCATTTTGCGAAAGTGTTTCTCCGGCTTCGACTGTCCAGTTCGTCGTAACGCTTGGCACATCGTCCAGAGTCAAACCGCCCCCAGGAGCCCAGCCAAACAGCGCGTAGTAAGGGTTTTCAGAACCGACAGGGTTGAGCAGGTGTACGACATCGGCATCCTCTTCAACGGTGACGCGGTAATTCTTGAGCGAAAGGTCGTCAATACGTCCCCCAACCAGCGAGATTGAACCGACAACGCGGTCGGTTTCGATTGGCACGCGCGGAGAATCTTCTGCTGCTGCGGGCCCGGTTTGGGTGACTGCGGTTGTGCTACCCGGTGCGGTATCCGGCGTGGTTGCGATCGTTGGCGATGCGCTTTCGCTTGCTGCGGGCAAAGCAGCGTCAGGGTCGACTGTCGGTTCTGGTGGCGGGAACAAGACAAACCATACCAGAATGACCGCAAAGCTTAACGCTGTCGCGATTAGAAGGTTCTTATTCTGATCGTCCATAGGGCCCGCCGCCTGTGGTTTCTGGATTACCGCTGCGTTCAACAGGCACTGTGCCTGAACGTCAAGTGGATTCACAGGGAAGACCCCGCTGGTGCGGCATTTGTTCAGCCACGGGAATGACATTGGATCAAGGGGGATTTGGGTTATTTGATCAGTCTTAGCTGTGCAGCTTCCGGAGAGTGTTTCGCGTCCGAACGCTTGGTCAGCCACAGCGTTGTATCCGCAGCGCTTGCCGGGGGAGCGAACAGAAAGCCTTGCGCTGTTTTGCAGCCTAGTTCCGTCAAAACGCCGTGTTGCTCCAGCGTTTCAATCCCTGCTGCTATTGAGGGAAGGCCCAGAATATCGCCAATTGCAAGGGCAGCACGCAACGTGCGTTGCTTGCCCTCGCAGGCCTCAATCCCGTTAAGCAAGCTTCGATCCAATTTGAGACGTGTGATCGGCAGCTGCTGCAACTTGGAAATGCTGCATCCGCCCATCCCAAAGCCTTCAAGGTCAAGGCCGCATCCAAGCTCTGAAAGCGCAGTCAGATTTCGCAGGATGATGTCATCAAGCCTCAGCGCAACGACGGTTTCGGGTATGTCGAAAACCACCCTATCGGGAGGCACACCACATCGCTCCAAATCTTGAGTAAAGTGGTCGGGCAACTCGGGATCGCGCAATTCATCTTCGGACAAGTTCAAACTGATTGATTTTATGCCAAAGCCGGCATCATCCCACGCCTGCAATGTCGCAATAGCCTGCAGCATCATCGAACGCCCCAATCGGGTCATTTGCTGGCTGCTTTGCGCAGCTTGCAAGAACTCCTCTGCGGTTAGTATGCCGCGCGCCGCGTGATCCCATCGGGCAAAGACTTCTACCCCTGCTACGTCGCCTGTTCGTAGATTAACCTGCGGTTGATAGAACGCCTGAAACCGCCCTTCGTCCAGCGCAGCAACGATGTCGTGCTGCATTGTTTGCCGCGCCTGATGTTTACGGGACAGTCGGTCCGACCACAAACGAACGGCATTAGTCCCGGTCAGGACCGCGTCTTCCAGCGCATCGCTTGCCGATGCCACCCATGTGTCCGCTGTGATGTTGCGCCCAAAATTCAGTGATGAGGCGATTCCGATACAAGCCGTGAGTGTTTGCGTTCGACCGCCAAGAGATAACGGCATTTCTGCTGCGGCTCGTAAGCGCTTTCCGAGGTCCAAAAGGCTGTCGAGTCGTAGGCGAAATCCTGGTGCGATCAAAATTGTAAAACGCGACGAACCGGTTGCAAAAACATGATCCGAGCTGCGTAGCGCGGATTGCAGTCGCGAAATAATCACGTCACGTGCTTCTGCCGCGGAGTCCGTTCCAAAATGGCTTGAAAGCTGATCAAGCTCGGCAATACCGATTTGAAAGCAAGCAGTTGTCTGGCCGTTATGTCTTGCGATCGCAAGAAAATCGTTGGCCACACGTTTCAATGTGGGCCTCGCGGCATCATCAGATTGCGCTACTTCGAACCACCCTCGTAACCCACCAAACGCGACGTAGAAAAGGGGGGTGGCAAGTGCGCACAAGACCAACAACATGTCGCCGCCCACCCAATAGGCTGACAAACAGAGAGCCGGCAAAAAGGCAAGCATTTGCGGTCCAGAAATCGCCCTGCCTACCAGCTTGAACAAATGTGAAAAATCAAAAAGAGGTCTCATCGCGGCGTTGCCCCAAACTCGGTTCGGGACAGGATCACACCGCTCAAGTAACCGAAGGCTTAACGCAGCTTGGGAATATCCAGAGGATTGTCGCTTTCTTCACCAAGGCGCGTTGACAGCCCCTTAAAATCAAAAAGCTCGCTATCCAGCAAATGTGACGGACGTGCATTTGTCAGCGCGCGGAAAATCACCTGCCGTCGGCCGGGGCTGTTCTTTTCCCACCCATCGAGGATGGCTTTGACTTGCTGTCGTTGCAGCCCGTCCTGACTACCGCATAGGTCGCATGGGATGATCGGATAGTTCATCGCCTTGGCAAATTTTTCGCAGTCCGCCTCGGCCACATGGGCAAGGGGACGAAAAACGAATAAATCGCCTTCTTCGTTCACCAGCTTAGGTGGCATCGTGGCAAGTCGCCCACCGTGAAACAGGTTCATGAAAAAGGTCTCAAGAATGTCATCGCGGTGATGGCCCAGCACGACGGCATCACATCCTTCTTCACGCGCGATGCGATACAGATTCCCACGGCGCAACCGCGAACATAACGCGCAATAAGTCCGTCCTTGCGGAACCTTATCCACCACTATGGAATACGTGTCCTGGTATTCGATGCGATGCGGAACACCCATTTTTTCCAGAAACTCCGGCAGGACTGTCGCCGGAAAACCGGGCTGGCCTTGGTCCAGATTGCACGCCAGCAGATCGACCGGCAAAAGCCCGCGCCATTTCAATTCGTAGAGCACCGCCAGAAGCGTGTAGCTGTCCTTCCCGCCAGACAGGCACACCAGCCATTTTGGTGTTTTCGCGGAGTCCCGGCCGACCATGCCATAATGCTCGATCGCTTCGCGCACGTTCTGCACGATGCGCTTGCGCAGCTTCTTGAACTCGGTGGTTTTGGGCGCACCGTAGAACAGCGGGTGTATGTCGTCGGCATCATCAAGCATGAGCGGCATGTACGGTGGATCAGACGTTTCGGCAAGCGTCGGTTGCAGAGGATCTGCGCGGTTACGACAACCGTCGCGCCGTGACATTCTGGCCCTGCACCTCTGCCGCGTAACGGTGCGCGTCGAGCCAAGACAGTAAATCGCGCGTTTCGGCCGGTGTCAGACACACGATTTCCGCATGGATCAGTTTGGGCCGGCCAAAGCGGTCCATGTCCCATTGCCTTAGGATTTCCCAATCGTGGCCCTCGGTATCGGACAGCAGGACATCGCAGGGCACACCGCCCCGCAAAGCCAAGGCCCGCTCCAGCGTCAGGCAACTTACTTCAATCTGGCGGATATGGGGCCTGATTGTCTCATGAAGGGCCGCAGCCTGCAGGGAACCGACACCCCCTAGCGCATTCTTGTCATCGTAAAAGGAACACAGACCCATGGTCCAGCGGGGCAGTTTGTGTTTTTGGACATCTTCAGGGTGGATGTAGTGCAGCATCTGCGTGGCAGGGCCATCAATCGAACCGATGGCGTGGTTGTGGCAAGTGATCTGATCATAAGCAGACAGGTTGCGCTCCAGCCGTTCGAAATAGACCGGGTTCGGTTCGAACACATGACCGGACGCCACGTGCGACGCACCGCCATCTCGCAGGAATGGCCAAAGCGGATCGGCCAAAACCCCGTCATTGCCACCGAACTGGACATAGTGGAACGGAGCATCGGCCGCGACGTCTTGCAGAAGGTCTGTCAGCATGTGCTCTGGTCCCCGTACCCGTTGGGATCAGCTTTCACGTTTGCGTTTTGCCCGCAAGGTCGGGTCGGCTTGCGTCGGGTCTTCGGGCCATGGGTGTTTCGGATAGGCCGCACGCATGTCTTTGCGCACATCCGCATAGGACCCGGCCCAAAACCCGGGCAGATCAAGCGTTGTCTGCACAGGACGTTGCGCCGGAGACAGAAGCGTCACACGCAAGGGGGTTTTCCCCACGCAGGGGTGTGTTGTCTGACCGAACAATTCCTGCAGCCGAAGGGAAATTTCCGGGTGTTCGCCGGAATAATCGATAGGGATCTCGCGCCCCAAAGGGGTCGTGAACTTGCCGGGCACCAGCCGATCCAAATCCTGCATCTGTCCCCAGTCGAGCATTCCACGCAGTGCCGGCAAAATGTCGAACCGTTTCCAGTCATCGGCACTGCGCACGCCGCCGAGATGAGGAAGCAGCCAGTCTTCCAGACCGTCCATCAGTATGTGTTCAGACATGTCAGGCAAAGCCATTCCAGCATCGCGGCCCAACGCGACGCGCGCCGTAAACCGACGCGCTGCGTTGCTCATCGCGGGGGCCAAGCCCAAATCTCGCACCCCCTCCAGCATGGCTGTCGCAATCAAGTCCGCAGTCGCGTCCTTCCAAACCCGGTCATCCAGCGCAATCGCTCCCAGCTTTTCCTGCTGCCGGGCCATCACACGGCGTTCGCGTTTCGACCACTCGCAAAGATCGACCCAAGCGATCTGGTCCGGGAACAACGCCCGCACCGCGCTTTCGGTGATCTGGATGGCTTGTCGGATGCGCGCCTCACGCGGGTTGCCATCAAGATCAGTGGCGACGATCAACCTTGCACCCGCCAACGCATCGCTGCTCTCCATCACAGCGCCTTTGCCCCCCGATAACTGGTAGCGCGGCGCATCGCCCTTGCGGCGCACGCCAATGCGGTCGGGATAGGCGAGTGCGGCCATCTCTGCGGTACCTAAACGTTCGCCCTTGGTTTTGGGGGCCACGCGATCAAGCCGCTTTGCCTCGACACGGATGCGCTCCAATGCGCCTCGGTTGAGCATTGCTTTGCGACGCTCGGCAAAACGCTTTGGGTCGCGCATCGCCTCGATCCGCAGTGTCAGGTCGACACCGCCACCCTGTACGGGATCGCGTTCCGCCAGAAGGGCCGCCAAAGGGGCAGCGTCCGATCCCGCAACGGCAACCACGTGGGCCAATCTCGGATGCAGGGGCAGGGCGGACAATATGCGACCGTGGTCGGTGATCCGGTTTTGAATGTCCAAAGCGCCCAGCAGACGCAAAAGCGACTGTGCCTCGGCCAAGGCGCCCTCGGGTGGCGCGGTGAGAAAAGGCAACTCGCCGGGTTGCGCCCCCCAAAGCGCCAGCTCGAGTGCGAGGCCCGCAAGGTCCGCCGCTTCGATCTCGGCAGGAGGAAAAGCCGAAAGCGCGCCATCTTCGCCCTTGGTCCACATCCGGTACGCCACGCCTTCGGTGACACGTCCTGCGCGCCCGGCCCGTTGGGTCGCTTCGGCCTTGGTGACTTTCTCGGTCACAAGCCGTGACATTCCGGAACCCGGATCGAACCGAGATCGCCGCGCCAGGCCGCCGTCGACCACGACGCGGATGTCTTCGATTGTGAGCGACGTTTCTGCAATTGACGTGGCAAGCACCACTTTCCGTCCAGCGGTTTCGCGGCGGATCGCGTCTTGCTGCGCCTTGAAGGGCATCGCGCCAAACAAGGGGCGGATATTGCAGCCCTTAGGTAATCGACCCTCCAGCGCGGCCTGTACCCGGCGGATTTCCCCTTCGCCCGGCAGAAAGGCAAGAATGCCGCCGGAATTGTCCTTTGCGGCGATCTGGATCAGATCGGCCATCGCGTGTTCGAACCGCAAGGTTTTGCCGACAGGTTTGTCGAGCCATCGTGTTTCGACCGGAAAGCTGCGACCTTCCGACGTGACGATGGGCGCGTCCATAAAACGCGCGACCGGGTCGGCGTCCAAGGTCGCCGACATCGCCAAAAGGATCAGATCGTCCCGCAAAGCGCCTGTGATCTCAAGGCAAAGTGCTAACCCCAGATCGGCATTCAGTGACCGTTCGTGGAATTCGTCAAAGATCACAGCGCCAATGCCGGACAATTCCGGGTCGGTCTGGATCATCCGCGTCAGAATACCTTCAGTCACCACCTCGATCCGGGTCTGACCTGACACCTTTGCTTCGCCGCGCACGCGGTATCCCACGGTTTGGCCAGCAACCTCTCCCAGCGTTTCCGCCATGCGTTCGGCCGCGGCCCGCGCCGCCAGACGCCGGGGTTCCAGCATGACGATGCGCTGCGCGGTCAATTTGGCGTCGAGCATAGCAAGCGGCACGCGTGTGGTTTTTCCCGCTCCGGGTGGCGCTTGCAGCACGGCGCGGCCCCGCTCGCGCAGACACGCGATAAGCTCTGGCAGGACATGGTCGATGGGAAGCCGGGTCATGGCGTCTTCTAAGCTGGTCGGCAGGCCTGCCGCAAGCGGCGGTCAGGAGGTCTGTGCTACCGTCGCCAAAGACCCTTGGACAAGCTGATCGTTCGGACAGGCGCGGAATTCTTCGACCGCAGGTGCCGCCCCATCCAGCGAAACAGACACTTCAAGATCACCCAAAACTGCCACAGCGCGCTGGCTAAAGTTCAACCCGTTCAGGACGTTCCCAAACCCCCGGTCGCGCACAGTTAACGTGCGTGTGTCCTCTGCCTCGATCATATGTTGTGTGGTTGAAATCGTCAGCCCGCGCGGACCTTCGAAGCGCATGGAAAACACCGCCGACTTGGGCCACCCGCCCTCACGCGAAAGATGAATTGCATACTCACCGCTACGGGGGTCGTAGGTGACCATTACGGCCACTTCAGGGTCTTGATGAAACAGGGTGCAGATCGGCACGGGTGTAAATTCCCAAGCGATCGCGGGAAGGGGTGTTATCAAAAGGGCAAGTGCAACAGAAAACGTACGCATGGTCATATGGTAGCGTACGGATCAAATTGCGCCAGTGTGTTCAGAAAGATCATGAAACGCTGGGCCAGCTCTACGGCTGCTTCAACGGGCACCGCTGCCGATGTAAGATTTTTAAGCGTGCTAAGGGGGCACAGGTTTCGGCAAAAAGAACAAGCGCGGGGGGGGATCTGAAACACGTGTTCGACTTTTGATGCCACATCCCCTAGGCCGGGCAAAACTGTTTGGCCCAAGGAGGTATTATGCGTGTGTGGATTCCGATCGCTGGTTTATTGATCTTGAGCGCCTGTGGCGTGCCCTTTGTCCCGTTTATCTGACACTTGAGAATGAAGTTTTAAGGCTTGCTTCACCGCTTCTTGCGTCGCTGCACGTTTCCGCCGCGCTGGCCCGGTCTTCCGGCAGTTGACCGCCCCGATGACTTTACCGCCGCTTCTGCCGCCGCGTCTACCGCGGATTGACGTGCTAGCGGGTCGTCGGCAATTGCCAGATCAACCGCTTCCAAGCGTTTGACCTCGTCCCGCAAACGCGCGGCCTCTTCGAACTCAAGGTTCTCTGCCGCCTTGCGCATGTCTGTGCGCAACCCGTCCAGAACGGCTTGAAGATTGGCCCCAGCCAGAGGTTTGCCCACTTTGGCGGTGACGCGGTTCATGTCGACGTCGCCCTTGTAGAGGCCTTGCAGGATGTCATCGACGTTCTTTTTGATCGTCGCGGGTGTGATGCCATGCTCTTGGTTATAGGCGATCTGTTTGGCGCGGCGGCGGTCAGTTTCAGCCAGCGCACGCTCCATCGATCCGGTGATCCGGTCGGCATACATTATGACACGGCCTTCGGCGTTCCGCGCGGCGCGTCCGATGGTCTGGATCAACGAGGTCTCGGACCGCAGGAAGCCTTCCTTGTCCGCATCCAGAATGGCGACCAAGCCGCATTCGGGAATGTCCAACCCTTCGCGCAACAGGTTGATCCCAATGAGCACGTCAAACGCCCCAAGACGCAGGTCGCGTAAGATCTCGATCCGTTCAATCGTGTCGATATCCGAGTGCATATATCGCACGCGAATGCCCTGTTCGTGTAGGTATTCTGTCAGGTCCTCAGCCATTCGTTTGCTCAGAGTTGTGACAAGCGTGCGATACCCATCGGCTGCCACTTTGCGAATCTCGTCCAGCAGGTCGTCCACTTGCATCTCGACCGGGCGGATTTCGACCATCGGGTCGAGCAGTCCTGTGGGGCGGATCACCTGTTCGGTAAACACGCCGCCAGTCTGTTCGATCTCCCATTTGGCGGGGGTCGCGGACACAAAAACCGATTGCGGGCGCATTGCGTCCCATTCCTCAAACTTCAGCGGACGGTTGTCCATGCACGAAGGCAGGCGGAACCCGTGTTCGGCCAGCGTGAATTTACGCCGATAGTCGCCCTTATACATGCCACCAATCTGCGGAACGCTGACATGGCTTTCGTCAGCGAACACAATCGCATGGTCGGGGATGAATTCGAATAGGGTGGGGGGCGGTTCACCGGGGGCACGACCTGTCAGATAGCGCGAATAGTTTTCGATCCCGTTGCAAACGCCTGTCGCCTCTAGCATCTCTAGATCGAAATTCGTGCGTTGCTCCAACCGCTGCGCTTCAAGCAGTTTGCCCTCGTTCACCAACTGATCAAGCCGCTGCCGCAATTCCTTTTTGATCCCGATCATCGCCTGCTGCATGGTCGGTTTCGGCGTCACATAGTGGCTGTTGGCGTAGATGCGGATGCGCTCGAAACTGTCGGTTTTTTCGCCTGTCAGCGGATCAAATTCCGTGATGTTTTCCAACTCATCCCCGAAAAAAGACAGCTTCCACGCTCGGTCCTCAAGGTGCGCCGGGAAGATCTCAAGGCTGTCACCCCGCACCCGAAACGACCCACGCTGGAAGGCCTGATCATTGCGGCGATATTGCTGCGCCACCAGATCGGCCATCACCGCGCGCTGGTCGTAGCTTTTGCCGACATGCAGATCTTGTGTCATCGCGCCGTAAGTCTCGACCGAGCCGATCCCGTAGATGCACGACACCGAGGCGACGATAACCACGTCATCGCGTTCGAGCAGCGCCCGAGTTGCCGAGTGACGCATCCGGTCGATCTGTTCGTTGATCTGGGATTCTTTCTCGATATAGGTATCCGACCGCGGGACATAGGCCTCGGGCTGATAGTAGTCGTAGAAACTGACAAAGTATTCGACGGCATTGTCAGGAAAGAATCCTTTGAACTCGCCGTAAAGCTGCGCTGCCAACGTCTTGTTCGGGGCAAGAATGATCGCGGGGCGTTGCGTTTCCTCTATCACCTTGGCCATTGTGAAGGTCTTGCCGGTACCCGTTGCGCCCAAAAGCACCTGATCCCGTTCGCCACTGAGCACACCAGCGGAAAGATCTCTGATCGCGTTGGGCTGATCGCCCGCAGGCTCGAATTCGGTGTTCATCCGAAATCGAATGCCGCCTTCAAGCTTTTCGCGGGATCGAACCTCCGGTGCGGGAGCGTGAAGGATTTGAGTATCGGGCATGGATCACCTGATGGAATCGGTCGCTGACAATAGGTGCAGCCAGACTGGGGAAAGTCAAAGTGGGTGGTCCGGCGCGGAAATGCAACCATGGTCGTACATGCCAGAATTAGCGGCTTAGCTTTTTGAAAACATTGTGTTTTGACAGGGTTGAGTTTGTTCATCATCGCTTTGAAACCCACTTGGCCGTTTTTTTCCTTTTAAAGTTGTACGAAGTAAGTACCTTTAATCTGCAAGCAGTTGGCATCATTTCGCTTCGAGTGGCACACACCCACCCCTCGCTCCCCGCGACTCGACGGTGAATGACGCCCTGCTTGCACTGACATTCCGATGCCTTGCGACATTATCATGGCCTTGCGTGTTGGGCCGTTTTTGCTCATATCTGGTCCAAAGACCTAACAGGTGAGACCCATGCGCGCTCGAATCTATCAGCCGTCAAAAACTGCCATGTCCTCGGGCACCGCTAAGACCAACCATTGGGTCCTGGAATTCGCGCCCGAAAGCCCACGCGAGATTGATCCGCTGATGGGGTGGACATCATCCTCTGACACGCAAAGCCAGGTGCGCCTGAAGTTCGACACGCTGGACGCCGCCAAGGCCTATGCCAAAGAGCATGGCATCGAGGTGATCCAACTCTCTCCAAACAAGCGCAAACCCAACATCCGACCGCGCGGCTATGCTGAAAACTTCGCCGTGGATCGAAAAGGCGCTTGGACGCATTGACCACCGCTCTTCGTATAGACCCGGTCGTCGCTCTGACCTGGGACGTTGCGGAATTGCTCAACCGTCATTTCGAGATGATGCAAGCGCAGACGCCGTCGGAAAGCTGCCATGTGATGAGCGCCGATGATCTTTTTTCCGCAGGAGCGAAAGTCTTTGCCGCGCGAGACGACACGGTGACGCTTGGTATCGCCGCGGTCAAGCCGCTGG
Organism: Paracoccaceae bacterium; assembly: GCA_024742575.1. Lineage (GTDB taxonomy): Bacteria > Pseudomonadota > Alphaproteobacteria > Rhodobacterales > Rhodobacteraceae > Marivita. Next base: position 28,126 of record JANSYF010000042.1, read on the forward strand.
ACGCAACGCATGGAGAGTTGAAATCCATGCACACCCGGGCCGAAGCACGGGGCAGGGGCGTCGGGGCCGCGTTGGTTCAAAAAATACTGACCGAGGCCAGCGATATGGGCATGTCGCGCGTCAGTCTCGAAACAGGCTCGGAAGACCCGTTTATCCCTGCGCGCCGGTTGTATGAGCGTTACGGTTTCGACTATTGCCCGCCCTTTGGCGGTTATGTCGAAGACCCACTCAGCGTTTTTATGACCAGAACCCTGTGACCCTCCCTTGCCCCGAGCGGGCAAAGTCTGCAAATAAACACCCAGCGGTCCCTTAGCTCAACTGGATAGAGCAGCTGACTTCTAATCAGCAGGTTGAGGGTTCGAGTCCTTCAGGGATCGCCAATAAATTCAATGGCTTGTGATCTATTGATTGATCCAGATTTTAGACTCAGCTTTCACGGGGCTTTCACAGCGCGCCGGTTGATGAGTCGTGGATGTGATACAGTAAAGTGGTATCCAACTTTGCCTTGGAGATATCCGATTCGTCGCAGGGGTTACTGCAGCTGTTTGCTGTCTCGCCGCGTGAGCGAGCCAAAGGGGGTACCCCCTAAAATAGGCCCCCACCTCGCCACAGATTGGCCCTTGTTTGTTTCATCCTCAGAAAATTCGTTGGGTATTTTCGTTCGGGCCGTAACAGCATGCATGCTTGTTGATTTTATGTAAACTCTGACAGTCCATCTTAAAGACGTTCTGCAGCCGCTCGTGTATCGTTGCTGAGCTCTGGACTTTACGACAGAAGCTTGACGAGGCATCATCAACCTGATCGCCCAGTTCACGGAGTATAGCGATGTTGCGGATAGGTTCCCAAGCTAAGCAGTTACTCTTGGCGATAACTGTCCTTGGGAGTTTGCTGCTTCCAAGCCCGGGACGGTCGGGCGAAGCACAAGTAGTGATGGACGCGGAGTCGGGGGCAATCCTCTTCGAAAAGAATGGCGAAGCGGCTATGGGACCAGCAGGCCTAGCTAAGTTGATGACGCTCTATTTGGCGCTCGAGGCCATCCGCGAGGGGCATCTCTCGATGAAGGATCAAATCCAAATATCGGAAAACGCTGCATCTGAGCCGCCAGTAGTGCTTGGTCTCAAAGAGGTTGAGACGCTTGAGTTACGATATCTGGTTCGCGCAACTGCGGTTGGCGGAGCCAACGATGCGGCGACTGCGTTGGCGGAGGCGGTGGCAGGCAGTGAAGCAGAGTTCGTCGGAATGATGAATGCCAAGGCAGAGACCTTCGGAATGAAAGATACTCATTTCACAAACGCTCACGGCCTAACTGAAGAAGGCATAACTACAACAGCCTTGGATATTGCAGTTCTGTTTCGAGCTTTGAATGATGATTTTCCACAGTACATGAATATTCTGGCGCGTCGCTCAACAGATGCTGGCGTCGGTTCTGTGCAGCACACGGGAAGACGATTGTTTGATATGCGTGACCACATCTCTGCAGCTAAAAGCGGCTACACTAGAGAAGCTAAATTCACTGCCGTTGTTTTGGCTGAGCGTGATTCACGACAGTTGATTGTCGTGGGCTTAGGTGGCGACTCCAGCCTTCAGCTAAAGCGGGACATAGAAAATCTTGTCAGAGAATGGTTGGCGGAATGATATACCTGCCTGACCATAGGCTTTTCGTTCGGATTTGCTGTGAATATTTTGTGGAACTCAGCAAACTTCGGCCGGAGTGCTTTAATGAGAAGAATGACCGTGCAAGTCTACAATGGAGTTCGTTTTGCAGGATCACTATAAAGCTTTAGGCGTTGCACCTTCTGCGGCAGGGCAATCGCTTTTGGCCTAAGCTGTTGAAATATTGTTGAGAAGTTTTTGCAAGAAGGCATCGTCCCAGCCGGCTCGTTTGAGTTTTAGGGACAGGGACGTTTTGGAAGTGTCGCGGCGGACCACGTCGAGGGCGC
>JANSYF010000099.1 GCA_024742575.1 Paracoccaceae bacterium
ATCTGAGACGTGACGCTTCGACCCTGGCGCATGACATGATGAAAGGGTCGGCGGCAATGGGGCCGCCATGAAAACGGGAGACCCGGAGGGCCGGGAGTGCTCCCATACAGGAAACGATGATGTTCAACATTTCGACGAAAAGCATGCAGTGGGGCGAGGAAACGCTTACACTGGAAACGGGCAAGGTTGCCCGTCAGGCCGATGGCAGCGTGATTGCGACCCTCGGTGAGACCTCGGTTATGGCCAACGTGACGTTCGCCAAGCAGCCGAAACCCGGTCAGGATTTCTTTCCCCTGACCGTCCATTATCAGGAAAAATACTATGCCGCCGGTAAAGTGCCGGGCGGCTTCTTCAAACGCGAGGCGCGTCCGACCGAGAAAGAGACGCTGACCGCGCGTCTGATCGACCGTCCGATCCGTCCGCTGTTTGTGCCGGGCTTCAAGAACGAAGTGCTCGTGATGTGTACCGTTCTCTCGCACGATCTGGTCAACGACCCAGACATCGTCGCGATGATTGCCGCTTCTGCCGCGCTGACCATCTCTGGCGCGCCATTCATGGGTCCGATCGCGGGTTGCCGCGTGGGCTATGTCGACGGCGAATACATTCTCAACCCTGAGGTTGAGGACATGGATCAGCTGCGCAACAACCCCGAGCAGCGTCTTGATCTGGTTGTCGCAGGCACCAAAGACGCCGTGATGATGGTGGAATCGGAAGCATACGAGTTGACCGAAGACGAGATGCTGGGCGCCGTTACATTTGCACACGAGCAAATCCAGCCTGTTATCGACCTGATCATCGATCTGGCCGAAGACGCAGCGAAAGAGCCGTTTGATTTCCAGCCGCCGGATTATTCCGACCTCTACGCAGCTGTGAAAGCGGCGGGCGAAGACAAGATCCGCGCGGCCTATGCGATCACTGACAAGCAGGAACGTACAACTGCGTTGGCCGATGCCAAAGCTGCGATCAAAGATGCGTTGACCGAAGAGCAACTTGAAGATGCGAACCTGGGTTCGGCCCTCAAGAAACTCGAAGCGTCGATCTTGCGCGGCGATGTCGTTAAGACAGGAAAGCGGATTGACGGCCGCGCACTTGATACAGTGCGTCCGATCGTCTGCGAAACGGGTCTTCTTCCGCGTACACACGGCTCAGCTCTGTTCACCCGTGGTGAAACACAAGGCTTGGTTGTGACCACGCTTGGAACGGGTGACGACGAGCAGATCATTGACGCGCTGCACGGCAACTACCGCTCCAACTTCCTACTGCACTACAACTTCCCGCCCTATTCGGTTGGTGAAGCCGGTCGCGTGGGCCCTCCGGGACGCCGCGAAATCGGTCACGGTAAACTGGCATGGCGCGCGCTTCAGGCGGTTCTGCCGGCAGCAACCGATTTCCCGTACACCGTTCGTGTTGTGTCCGAGATCACGGAATCCAACGGTTCGTCGTCAATGGCGTCGGTCTGTGGTGGCTCCTTGTCCATGATGGATGCGGGCGTTCCGCTCAAGAACGCGGTCGCGGGTGTTGCGATGGGTCTGATCCTTGAAGAGGATGGGTCATACGCAGTCCTGACCGATATTCTTGGTGACGAGGATCATCTTGGTGATATGGACTTCAAAGTGGCTGGCACCGAAAACGGCATCACGTCGCTGCAGATGGACATCAAGGTTGCGGGTATTACGCCCGAGATCATGAAGAAGGCCCTCGCGCAGGCGAAAGATGGCCGGATGCATATCCTTGGTGAGATGAACAAGGCCCTGACCGGCGCCGCGGAATTCAGCGTTCATGCACCTCGCATCGAAACGATGCAAATCCCGACCGACAAGATCCGTGAAGTGATCGGTTCGGGCGGTAAGGTCATTCGCGAAATCGTGGAAGTGTCTGGTGCCAAGGTCGACATCAACGACGAAGGTATCATCAAGATCGCGTCGCCAAATGGTGAGGCAATCAAGACTGCCTATGACATGATCCACTCGATCGTGGCAGAGCCGGAAGAGGGCCAAGTCTACAAGGGCAAGGTTGTGAAGATCGTCGATTTCGGCGCCTTCGTGAACTTTTTTGGCAAGCGTGACGGTCTGGTGCACGTATCCCAGATCGAAAACCGCCGCCTGAACCATCCGTCGGATGTGCTCAAGGAAGGTCAGGAAGTGTTTGTGAAACTTCTAGGCTTTGACGACCGTGGCAAGGTGCGCCTTGCGATGAAGATGGTTGATCAAGAGACCGGCGAAGAAGTTGCGCCTGAAGCCAAGAAAGAAGATGCCGACTGATCAGTCGCTTCTCTCAAGTATCAGAGGCGTCCCGTCAGGGGCGCCTTTTTTCGTTAGAACACCGGTCTAGTTTATGCGCATGCGGACAATGATACTGATTTTCACACTGACACTAGCGGGGCACGCGATGGCGGAAACGGTTTTTGATGACTTTTCCAACGAAGCGGGGGCGCGCTGGGATTACGTGGCGGACCGCGTTATGGGCGGTGTTTCGGAGGGTCGAGCGGAAATTATTGGCACCGAAGCAAATAACAGATTGCGCCTGACAGGCACCGTTAGCACGGACAAAAATGGTGGATTTCTTCAAGTACGTCAGAGGTTCTCTGACCAGTGGCCAGAAAACAGCATTGGCGTAAAGCTCCGTTCAAAGGGAAATGGGAAGATATACTATGTTTTTCTCAAAACGCCGGGGCTATCCCGGGTCTGGTATTCCTATCGCGCCTCTTTTGTCGCATCCGAAAATTGGACCGAGGTGACGTTGCCGTTCGCTGACTTCCAACCTTCGCACGACGCGATGCCGCAATCCTTCAAAGCTGCAGATGTGAATAGCATCGCCATCGTGGCATACGGGGCAGATTACCAGGCGGATGTAATGTTGGATTGGATCAAGCTTTATTGAAAAAAAGACCCGGGCAAAGCCCGGGCCAGGTCCAACAGGGAGGTGCATATGATGACCCGCATATGCGACGGGAACTGTTACGACCCAGATAAAAGATGTGCGTTCTATGCTTCTTTGATCTGAATCAAAATCGACTAAGGTCTTATGACACGAGCCGATAACCGCCTGACTCTGTAACAAGCAAACGTGCGTTCGAGGGATCCGGTTCGATCTTCTGCCGTAGCCGATAGATGTGTGTTTCCAACGTGTGCGTGGTAACGCCCGCGTTGTAGCCCCACACCTCGTGCAAGAGTGTATCCCGCGCGACCACACCATCGGTGGAGCGGTAAAGAAACTTTAGGATGTTCGTTTCCTTTTCGGTCAGACGGATTTTCTTTTCGTCTTCTGTCATCAAAAGCTTCATCGACGGTTTGAATGTATATGGCCCAAGCGTGAAAACGGCGTCTTCGGATTGTTCATGCTGTCGAAGTTGCGCACGGATGCGGGCTAAAAGTACCGGGAATTTGAAGGGCTTGGTCACATAATCATTTGCTCCGGCGTCCAGACCCAGAATGGTATCAGCGTCCGAGTTGTGCCCAGTGAGCATTAGAACAGGCGCTTTGACCCCCTGCTTGCGCATCAAACGGCAAAGTTCCCGGCCATCGGTGTCGGGCAGACCCACATCCAGAATGATGAGATCATAAAGTTGCTCTTTGACCCGGCCCATGGCGGCGGTTCCGCAATCGGCTTCGAACACTTCGAAGTCTTCGGTCATGACGAGTTGCTCTGCCAGAGCCTCGCGCAGGTCGTCGTCATCGTCGACCAGAAGGATATTCTTGAGCTGTGCCATCGTTTTGTCTCTCCGTCGGTTTCAAGACAAATGGGCAAGACGTTGCGTGTCGGCAAGAATTGCTGCAAGTGTTTCACGGCCTCGTGTATGCAGGGGCCAAATGTTTCATAAATTGCAGCCATTTGTTGCAAGTGGCCCGCTTGAGAGACCCAAGATTACATGGCGTTGGCACCTGACATCACCGATCTTATGGCTCGTGCGCGGGCGGATCTGCGCATGGGTGTGCCGATCGTTCTGGGCGCGGCGCAGGGGCTTCTGGTGCTGGCTGTCGAATCTCTTGGCGCTGAAAGGCTTCGCGATGTCTTGGCTCTAGACACAGATGTCGACCTTGTCCTGGCCGGGCGTCGGGCGGCAACGCTCAAGGCGCGTGCCTATGATGGTGATGTCGCGCGCGTGGCGCTGCCGAAGGATGCGACGATGCGCTGGGTTCAGGCGCTTGCCGATCCTGCTGACGACTTGTCCCATCCAATGAAAGGGCCACTGGTGACCCGTCGCGACGGCGATCCGACACTGCACCGTCTGGCGGTCACGCTGGCCAAGTCCGCACGACTGCTTCCCGCAGTGATCGTTGCTCCGCTGTCCGACGCCAAGGTGTTCGCGTCAGAGCATGCGCTGACTTTGCTTGACCCAGCCGCCGCAGCCCCGCGTCTGGGCGCATCTGTTGTCTTTGACAGCGTGGTGTCCGCGCGGGTGCCGCTAAGGTCGGCGCAGAACGCTAGGCTGCACGTTTTTCGGCCCGAGGACGGATCGGAAGAGCATTACGTGATCGAGATTGGACGCCCGGACCGGGCCAAACCGGTGCTGTCGCGGCTGCACTCCGCGTGTTTTACCGGAGACCTTTTGGGTAGCCTGAAATGTGACTGTGGTCCGCAGCTGAACGGCGCGTTGGCTGCGATGGGGGCAGAAGGCGAAGGTGTTCTGCTGTACCTTAACCAGGAAGGACGGGGGATCGGGCTTGCCAACAAGATGCGCGCCTATGCCTTGCAGGATCAGGGGTTTGACACGGTCGAGGCCAACCACCGCCTTGGGTTCGAGGATGATGAACGGGATTTCCGTATCGGGGCCGAATTGTTGCGCAAGCTGGGCTTCAACGCCGTGCGGCTGATGACGAACAACCCGGCCAAAATTGCGATGATGGAAAAACAGGGCATCACCGTTGCAGAACGCGTGCCTCTGAAGGTCGGGGAAAACCCGCACAACACAGAATACCTCGCCACGAAGGCGCGCAAGTCGGGACACCTTCTGTGACGCTGCGCGACATGGTTCTGACCCGGCAGGGTTTGCGCTTCATGGGCCAGAAATGGCCCTGTACCATAGGCAAAGGCGGCATCGGGACTGACAAGCGCGAAGGCGACGGTGCCACCCCGGTCGGTGTGCATCGCATTGTCGGGCTGCTGTATCGCCCGGACCGGATGGCGCGGCCGACCGATTGGGCGGTTCCGATCCGACCCGGCGATCTCTGGTCAGACGATTCCAACCATGAGGATTACAACCTCATGGTTCGCGCGCCTTATCCTTACAGCCATGAAACCCTGCGGCGGGGCGACAGGCTCTATGATCTTGTCATCATCACAGACTGGAACTGGCCGCGTGCCAAAAAGGGCCGGGGATCGGCGATCTTTCTGCACCGCTGGCGGCGGCCGGGCTATCCCACCGAAGGCTGCGTGGCATTTCGCCCGGATCACCTGCACCGGATCGCCGGTCTGATCCGCCATGAGACCCGGCTGATTGTGCCAGAAACATTGACCTGAGCCACGCGGCATTACATCCGGTGACATGACCGTTCAGGACCGTCTTTCCAACTGCACCCTGTGCGCAGACCGCTTTGCCATGACAGCAACGCGGCACCGCCCCAAACCCGTGGTCTGGTTTCGCCCCGGCGCGCGGCTGCTCATCTGTTCGCAAGCGCCGGGCATGCGCGCGCATACCAGCCGGATTCCCTTCGATGATCCGTCTGGTGACCGATTGCGAGAATGGCTGGGGTTGGACCAGACCGCGTTCTATGATCAAAACCGTGTCGCCATCGTTCCCATGGGCTTTTGCTTTCCGGGATATGATTCCGCGGGGTCGGACCTGCCCCCGCCCGTAATCTGCCGTCAGACCTGGCATACCGAAGTGCTGGACCATGTTGGCGACGTGCCGTTCAAGCTGGTCGTCGGAGGCTATGCGCACAAATATCATCTGCGCACCAAGACCGGGGTGACAGAGACCGTGCGCAATTGGCGCGACCATTGGCCGTCGGTTCTGCCCTTGCCGCACCCAAGCTGGCGCAATACCGCTTGGCTGAAGAAAAACCCGTGGTTCGAGGCCGAGGTGCTGCCTGCCTTGCGAAGCCGGGTGCAAGAGGTGATGGGATGACTTTGCAAACTCCGCTCGACCACGCACATGCCGCGATGGAGGCCGATCCCGAAGCGGACGCACCGCGACTGCGGTTTTACGACCGGCTGGCCGAGGCGGAGCTGTTTCTCATGCTTGCCCGCGAAGCAGAGGGCGATCAGGCGGAACCTGAATTGTTCGATCTGGGGGATGCGCGGTTTGTACTGGTCTTCGACACCGAAGACCGTCTGGGCGATTTCGCCGGACGCGTCGTGCCCTATGCGGCGCTGTCCGGGCGCTCGATCGTCGGGATGCTGGCAGGCCAAGGGATTGGTATCGCCTTGAACCCGGAGGTCGCGCCGTCGTCGATCCTGTTGCCGTCCGAGGCAGTGGATTGGTTGGCCGAGACCATTGCACAAGGCCCGTCCGAAACCGAAGCGCGGCCAGAGGAGCTTCGCGCACCGGGGGGTTTGCCAGATGGGCTGCTCGAAGCGATTGACGCCAAGCTTCGCACAGCCAGCGGTTTGGCGCGGCGAGGGTACCTGGCCGAGGTTGTCTATGACACGGGTGTCTGGGGGCATCTAATTGGCTTTACTGGCGCAAAACCGGGGGCTGAAGGTGCGTTGGCGCGGGCCATACAGGAAGCGCTGATATTTTCAGGGCTGGAGGCTGCAGCACTTGATGTGGTTTTCCTGCGCGATAGCGATCCGGTCACAGCCCAATTGGCGCGGGTCGGGCTGCGCTTCGATCTGCCAGAACCCGAAGCGCCTGCCCGGGTGGAGCGGGTCGCGCCGGGCAGCGATCCGGAGAAACCTCCGATCCTGCGGTGAGCAAACTCCGCCACCGGAGTTTGCAAAACTGATCGATCAGTTTTGCTCGAGCTCCTGTCGAAAGGTCGGCAAGGCGTCGTCGTCGCTTGGCGTCGCTTCCCAGATCGCGCGGGCGATGGCGCGGGCCATGCAGACCGCCGCGAAGTGACCCAGCAGGGGCATCACCTCGTCGGAGGGCGGTCCGCGCCGCGCAGTGCTGGAGGCAAAGATCAAGTCGCCATCATAGGGCGTGTGCGATGGCACCAACGCACGGGCGAACCCGTCATGCGCGGCCGTTGCCAGACGTTTACACGCGGCCTTGTCGAGTGTCGCATCGGTCGCGACCACACCGATGGTGGTATTGCCATGCTGCGCCATCGCGGCAGCCTTGCGGCTGGGCAGCAGGGCTTGGAGGTTTGCTGTGGGATCAGGACCAAGCCCACCGAATTCACTGCCGATTTCAAAAGGCGCGGCCCAAAAGTGTTTGCCGCTTTGTGTTGTCGCGCTGCCAAGTGCATTGACCACAACCAGTGCGCCGATACTGGTACCATCGGGCAGGGCCAGAGAGGCCGAACCCAACCCACCCTTATGTTGTGCATCCGTCGCCCCGGTGCCTGCGCCTGCAGTACCAAGGGCAAAGTCGTGGGTTGTGTTGGCCAGCGCGCTCCGACCCAGCGTGGGGTAAGGATTTTCAGTCCAGCCCTTTTGCCCATTGTTCAGCAGGTCGAAAATGATCGCCGCTGGAACAATCGGCACCCGCGCCGAATGGATTTGAAACCCGCGCCCACGTTCTGCCAGCGCATCCATCACGCCCTGTGCTGCAGCTAGGCCGAACGCGGACCCGCCGGAAAGGACGATGGCATCCACACCCGGAACCGTCTTGTCCGGTTCAAGCAAGTCCGTGTCGCGCGTGCCCGGTGCGCCGCCCATGACGGCGTAGCTGGTGGTCATGGGACCGTTTTCTGACAGCAGAACCGTGGTGCCCGATTTGAGCACGCAGTCCTGCGCATTGCCGACCGTGAGGCCAGTGACATCGGTGATCAGATTGCGCGGGCCGGGTGTCATTTTGGCGTGCTGCCATTGGCTACGTCGGAGCGAGGGGCCAGCCCCTCACGCTCCCCGAGGTATTTTTGAAACAGAGAAGATCGGATCATATGCAGCGTCCTCCATCCACTTCCATGCAGACGCCGGTGATCATGCTGGCCTCATCCGAGCAGAGGAAGGCCGCAGCGTTGCCAAGGTCTTCGGGCTGGGAAAAGCGGCCCAGCGGGATCGTGGACAGGAACTTGGCGCGGATTTCTGGTGTGTCTTCACCCATGAAGCTCTTGAGGAGCGGCGTTTCCCCCGCCACTGGGTTCAGAGCGTTCACGCGGATGCCGTCGGGTGCGAGTTCAACCGCCATGGTGCGGGTGGCGGTGATCATCCAGCCCTTGGAAGCGTTGTACCAGTTGAGGCGCGGGCGTGGCGACACTCCTGCCGTCGACGCGATGTTTAGGATGTTTCCCGATCCTCGGTGTTTGAAATGGGGCACAAGGCTGCGGGCGCTGAGATAGACGGATTTGCAGTTCACGGCGAAGACGCGGTCGAAGTCGTCTTCGGTGATGTCTTCCATTGGTCCGGGCAGATGGGTCACACCGGCGTTGTTCACCATGATGTCGACATGGCCCATTGTC
>JANSYF010000109.1 GCA_024742575.1 Paracoccaceae bacterium
GCCACCGGCCTGCGCATGATCGCCAACTTCCTGCGTTGGACGCCCTGAGCTGACCAAAGCGCAAGAACCGGGTCGTTTGCGGCCCGGCCAAACGGCAGGGTGATGTCCTGTAACCGGGACATCACCATGACCGAAACCATCCTCGCCCTGTTGATCTTTCTCTTCCCGTTGGCCTACAGCCCCGGCCCCGGCAATATGCTCTTTGCTGCCAATGGCGCACTGTTCGGCTTTCGGGCCACGCTGCCAGCGTCAGCGGGCTATCACCTGGCCACGTGGTTGATGACATTGGGTATAGGTCTGGGGCTGACGGGCCTATTCGAGACATGGCCCCTGTTGTTCGCGATCCTCAAGACCACAGGCGCGGCCTATGTGCTGTGGCTGGCGATCAAACTCTGGCGCGCCAGGGCGACCAACACCGTACATTCCGCGCGCCCTGTCACATTCAGGGATGGCGCAATGCTGCTGCTTCTGAATCCAAAGGCTTATGTCATCATCACACTGATATTTTCACAGTTCTTATCGTCGACAGAAACGCATGTTCTGGGAGCTGTCCTGTTGATCACCACCGTGTTTACCCTGAACAACCTTCTGGCCTTTTCGACGTGGACGCTCATCGGCGACAGGCTCGCCGGTGCGTTTCGTCAGGAACGATATGCTGCATGGCTGAACCGGGGTTTTGCGACAGTTCTGGCTGGTGTTGCAATGTGGATGCTGATGGCCTGAAAGCGCGCGGGGCACCAACCTTCTTCGTTTTCCAAATACCTTGGGGGATCTGGGGGGTCTGGGGGGCTCTGGGGGGCAACGCCCCCCAGCGGATCGCGGAGGCGCAGCCCCCGCGACACACAGATCACTTCACACGCGTCCAGGTCTGACCACGACAGATGCCCAGCACGCAGCCTTCGACCTTAAGCTGGTTGCCGCTCAACGTCATTTTGGAATTGTAAGTCTTGTCCCTGTCCGGGGCCCAGATCTTGCCGCCCTTGTAGGCACCATTGCCCGCGGATTTCATGCCCCAGATCATCTGCTTGCCGATATTGGGTGATGCGATCTTTTTGCCGCTGGCATCATATCCCTGCCCCAACACGCCGCAGATATCTGCGCCGCAGGTGCTGATCGTGACTAGCCCAAAATTACCATCGTCACCAGGTTGTGTTTTCCAAGTGCCTTCCACCGGATCGGCAAAGGCGGCGCTGGCGGCCAGCACAAAGCTGGCGGCGAGTGTCATCAGTTTCATCTCTGTCTCCTCCCTCAGAGTGGTGCAGAAACTCTGACCCGAGCTTGCAAATCCGATCAAGATTGACGCTGGGTCGCGTTGCATGTGCCGTTCCGTCATGTCAAAGCGCAGGGGAACTCTGACCGGAGACTGCGCCATGATCCTCTATCCCGCCATCGACCTCAAAGACGGACAGGCCGTGCGGCTGCTGCGCGGCGACATGGAGAAATCCACCGTGTTCAATGACGACCCCGCCGCACAGGCGATGGAGTTCGTCGAGGCGGGTTGCGAATGGTTACATCTGGTCGACTTGAACGGTGCCTTCGCCGGAGAGCCCGTGAACGCGGCGGCGGTCGAGGCGATTCTCGAACGGTGCAAGGTGCCCGCGCAGTTGGGCGGCGGGATTCGCGATATGGGCACCATCGAACGCTGGCTCGCCAAGGGCTTGCAACGCGTGATCCTTGGCACCGTTGCGGTCGAAAACCCCGATCTGGTGCGCGAGGCCGCCATGGCGTTTCCCGGACACGTGGCTGTTGGCATCGACGCGCGCAATGGCCGCGTCGCGACCAAGGGCTGGGCCGAGGAAACCAACGTGATGGTGACTGACCTTGCCCGGTCTTTCGAGGACGCAGGTGTGGCGGCGATCATCTACACAGACATCAACCGCGACGGTGCGATGCAGGGCCCAAATGTAGAGGCGACCGCCGATCTGGCCCGCGCCGTGTCGATCCCCGTTATTGCGTCTGGCGGCGTGTCGTCGCTGGATGATCTGATCGCCCTGCGGGACTGTGGCGCTGGCCTGAACGGCGCGATTTCAGGCCGTGCGCTTTATGACGGCGCGATTGATCTGCAAGAGGCTTTGGCAGCTCTCCGCGCCTAGTTTGCAGCCATATCGGTGAACTTGGCCAAGGCACCCGTCATCGTCTTGAGATAGGCTGCATCATCGGACACACCGCCAAGCTTGCCCAGCATCGCCACAGGCTCTTCATAAACGATCTTGGTGCCCCCCATCGCGTCTTCGTAGACCAAGACCTTGAGCGGCAGGAAAAGCCCGGACGCCGGATCATCCTTGATTGCAGGAGTACCGACCTTCGGATTGCCGAAGATGAGCAGTTGCGATGCGCCGATATCTTCACCGATGGACGCGGCGCCTTCGCCGTGATCAACGCGGGCAAAGATGGTCAGGCCTGCACCCTCCATCGCTGTCACCATCGCATCCACTGTTTCGGTCACACCCAGTGCGCTGTCTTTGCGCATCAGCCCATTTTCACCTGCACTGGCCGTTGTGGCTGCCAAGGCCAGGCCGGCGGCGAATAGTACGTGTTTCATCTGCATCCCCTTTGGCTGGTGATGTCGAAGGTCGGCCAAAAGGGGATCACTTAATATGCACGTTGGCGTGACCGGCGCGGCACCGCTCAAATGGACCCGGCTTCCACCATATAGTTATTGGCCGTGCACATTGCCGCATCGTCCGACGCAAGGAACAGCACCATCCGGGCAAGGTAAACGGGCTCGATCAAATCAGGCAGACATTGCCGATCGCGGTGCTTCTCCAACGCCTCTGGTGTCGCCCAAAGCTCTTTCTGCCGCTCGGTCATGATCCAGCCGGGAACCACGGTATTGACCCGGATGCGGTGCCCGCCCAGATCGCGCGCCATGGTGCGGGTCAGGCCGTGCACGGCAGCCTTGGCGGTGGTGTAGGCGGGCATGTTTCCGCCCGCTTCCCACCAGCTGTTGGAACCCATGTTGATGATCGACCCACCGCCTGCTTCTATCATGCCAGGCGCCACCGCCTGAATGGCAAAGAACATGTGCCGCAGGTTGGTGTTCTGCCGTTCGTCCCAATATTCGGGCGTCACCTCGCGCCAGTCGTGCCGGTCATCGCGGGCCGCGTTGTTCACCAGAACCTGTGCCGGACCCAGCTTGGCTTTCAGTTTGGCAAACGCCGCTTGCAAGGCCGGGATGTCGCGCAGATCTGCCTGTTCCCACGCCACCGTGCCTTCGATCGCATCCGTCAGCGCCTGTGCGCCGTCTGCGTCCAGATCGACAAATCCGACCTTTGCGCCCTGTGCGGCAAAGGCCTTTACGATCTCGGCACCGATGCCCGAGGCACCGCCGGTGATGAACACGGTTTTGCCGCTCAAGCTTGGATAACGCGCGAATTGATCAGACATGGGACCCTCCTCTTTCCTTGGCCCAAGGCATAATGCGCAACGCGCAGGCTTCACAAGCGGCGATCTTCGGGGTACGCGATGGCCCATGTTGAAGACCCGCATCATTCCCTGTCTCGATGTCGCCGATGGCCGTGTGGTCAAAGGCGTCAATTTCGTAGATCTGCGCGACGCCGGCGATCCGGTGGACGCCGCCCGCGCCTATGACGCGGCGGGGGCAGACGAGATCTGTTTCCTCGACATCCATGCAACCCATGAAAATCGCGGCACGATGTTCGACGTCGTCACTCGCACGGCGGAACAATGCTTTATCCCACTGACCGTGGGTGGCGGGGTGCGCACGGTGGCCGATGTGCGCGCGCTGTTGCTGGCGGGGGCCGACAAGGTGTCATTCAACTCCGCTGCCGTCGCCAACCCGGATGTGGTCGCCCAAGCGGCCGACCAATTCGGCAGCCAATGCATCGTTGTCGCAATCGACGCCAAGACGGTGTCCCCCGGAAAATGGGAAATCTTCACCCATGGCGGGCGCAAACCCACCGGCATCGACGCCGTGGAGTTCGCCAAAACCGTGGTCGCCAAGGGCGCAGGGGAAATCCTGCTCACCTCGATGGATCGCGATGGCACCAAAGCCGGGTTCAACCTGCCGCTCACCCGCGCCATTTCAGATGCGGTCGATGTCCCTGTGATCGCAAGCGGCGGCGTCGGCACGCTGGATCACCTTGTCGAAGGTGTGACAATCGGTGGCGCCAGCGCGGTGCTGGCCGCGTCGATCTTCCATTTCGGCGAATACACAATTGGCGAGGCCAAGGCACACATGGCCGCCGCTGGCATCCCGGTGAGGCTGACATGACACTTGAAGAGCTGGAACAGATCGTCGCCGCGCGGGCCAATGCTTCGACCGACGAAAGCTGGACCGCCAAACTGCTGGCCAAAGGCCCGGAAAAATGCGCCGAGAAATTCGGCGAAGAATCCATCGAGGCCATCATCGAAGCCATCAAGGGCGACCGTAACCGCCTGACGTCAGAAGCGGCAGATGTGTTATTTCATCTGTTGGTGATGCTGAAATCCCGCGATGTGGCGCTGGCTGATGTGATGGCCGAATTGGCCCGCCGTCAGGGGCAATCCGGCTTGGAGGAAAAAGCCGCCCGCTCCTGATCTTCTCTGTTTTCCAAATACCTCGGGGTTTGGGGCGTCGTCCATTGGGCTTGAACCAATGGCGCACCAACGGACGACCCCAAGCGTTTCCATTCACGGAAACGCCACTAAAGCGGTTCCAGCGTTCATTGAATCAAAGGGGATTCACAGCGGGCTGTTTTTCTGATTCATCTTGTTCAGGAGGATCTGATCATGCCCAACCCGCTTTCTGCCGATATTCGAGCCCGTTTTGAAGTGCTCTTTGGCCA
>JANSYF010000068.1 GCA_024742575.1 Paracoccaceae bacterium
TCGCTCGAAGATCGCCCGCCGACACGTCTTTCCGTGTGATTTCAACTGCCATCAAAGCCTCCATCGTTTGAAGACAGTGATTCAGATTTTTCTGCAGAAGGGAATCCTCTGCGAGTCAAACAATCAGGCCGTTGGTATCAGGCCTCAGTTCGCCTGAGAATGGAAGAGGTGTCACGACCTCGTTTTGCGACGCATGTGTCAGCTTGGCGGACTTTGCTGCCGTTAGCCGCACAGGCAAGATCGGTCGAAGGAGACCATTCACATTACCCGGTCAAGAACTCCGCGAGCGTGCGGTTGTAGCCCTCCCAGCAGGAGCTGCCGTATAAGGGGCAGTGGTTCGCGGTCTGCAGCACCACCAGTTCCGCCCCCGGAATGCCCGCCGCCATCTTCTGCGCCTGCGACAGAGGATGCACGGCGTCATCGCGCGCATGCAGGATCAATACCGGGCAGCGCACCTGGTCCAGCAAATGCGCGACGTCTGCAGTGTTGATCGCGTCGCGATTGCGCAGCATCGTCTCGGGCGGGCAGGCGGCCTGCATCATGCGCAAAACCTCGCGGGTTGCGTCCGCAGGGCCTTCGGGAAAGTAGGCCGTCGCGAAGGCATTAGCGAAGGCGCTTTCGGGCCGCGCCCAGCCCTCGGCGATCATGCCTTTCAAGGCGTCGGGGGCCGCCTCCGCGCTGCGACGCGACCGACCCTCGACATATCCGCCCACGATCGCCAGCCGCGTCAGCCGCTCGGGGTAGAGCGCCGCGAAGGTCAGCGCTGTAATGCATCCCCCCGAAAAGGATACCGCGGCGAAGCGGTCAAAACCCGCCGCATCGGCAACCGCGGCTGCATCGCGCGCCTCGATCTCGAAGTCACGGTCGCGCAGGACCCGTTCCGACTGGCCGCTGCCCACATGGTCAAAGCGCAGGTATCGGGTCTGGGGCGCCACCGAAGAGATGCAGGAGCGGTGAAGCCCGTAGGCCCACTCCAATTCCAGATCGGTGTTATGTGGAGGGCCGAACCGCATCACGGGAGGGCCCTCGCCGCTGACGGCATAGGCAACAGCTCCGCCATCCTCGCTCCGGCAATAGCGGATCCGCTGGGTCGCTGCGGGGAGAGCCGGCGCCGCGACCGCAGCCGGGCCGGTCGCCTCAAACGAGACCTCCGCCACAAGCATCAGCCCTCGCCGCGCCACGGTTCGGATCACCGTCTGTGTCTTGCCGGTGTCGCCGAGGGCCTTTCGCGCTCCCGCAATACACGCGGACATCGCGGATTCCGACACGATCCGCCCGCCCCAGACCTCGTCCACCATCCGGTCACGCGTCACCAGGTCCCCGGCATTGCGTACCAGCAAATGGATCAGGTCAAATACCTTGGGTTCCACGGCCACGGCGCTGCCGCCGCGCGTCAGCGTCAGGCGGGCATCATCCAGCGTGCAGTAGGCGAAATGATACTCCATGTCCCTAGACTTACGCCACTTTTTCGGTGCTGGCCTACAAGATTCAGCAGTCCAAGAGGTTTCCCAAGGCTATCCCAAGGATTTCCAAGGGTCCGCCTCAAGCGAGGGTGCGCGGGATCGGGCACCTTTGGGTCATCATCCAAGGAGGCACCCTGTTATGACCCCGATCCACAGAGACCTGATGAAGTACAGCAGCCCCGCCGCCCCAACCGCGCAGGAGCGTCAGGCACTGCGTGCCAGCCGTGATGCCCGTCGTGCTGCGGTCTCCACCTTCATCGAAAAGGTCTTATTGCACATCTCGCGCTTCGCGGTGGCTGTGAAGCGGCTGCGCGTTAACTCGCGGTCCTAATCCCCGCACTCATACACATTGGAGTTTAAGCTTAGCCGCGGCAAACGTTCTGTGCCTGCCATTTTCGAAGACTACCACGCAACGGATCAATGTCGCGGAAGGGCTCCAATCAGCCATCACCCAACAAAAAAGCCCCCTGTTGGGTAAACAGGGGGCTTTCTCAAGTTTAAGCGCGTGAGGCCTATTCTCGGCTTTCCGGCGTATCGACGATGATATTGTCGAACTCGTCGCCACCCACCACGTCGTCCATCGGCGCGGGGGCTGCCAGTGCGGCGGCTGCCTCGGCCTCTTCGCGGCGTGCTTCGATCACGACATTGTCGCGATCCTGCGCCACGCGACGCACCTTCTGGGTTGCCCCACCAGTGCCCGCCGGGATCAGCCGACCCACGATGACGTTCTCTTTCAGGCCAACAAGCTTGTCCTTTTTGCCCTGAACAGACGCCTCTGTGAGAACGCGTGTGGTCTCCTGGAACGATGCCGCCGAAATGAACGACCGGGTCTGCAAGGACGCCTTGGTGATGCCAAGCAGGATCGGTTCGCCCTGAGCAGCACGGCCGCCCTTCTTTTCGGCCTTTTCGTTAGCAAGGTCGAATTCGGCCTTGTCCACGTGTTCGCCTTTAAGAAGCGTGGTGTCGCCCGAGTCTTGGATTTCCCACTTCTGCAGCATCTGGCGCACGATCACTTCGACATGCTTGTCGTTGATCTTAACACCTTGCAGTCGATAGACGTCCTGAACTTCGTCGATCATGTAGTTCGCCAGCGCTTCGACACCCATGATGGACAGGATGTCATGCGGCGCCGGGTTGCCGTCCATGATGTATTCACCCTTCTGGATGAAGTCATTTTCCTGCACAGGGATGTGCTTACCCTTGGGGACCATGTATTCCACGGGCTCCATGGTGTCATCCGCCGGTTCGATGGTGATACGACGCTTGTTCTTGTAGTCTTTGCCAAAGCGGACATAGCCGTCGATTTCCGCGATGATGGCGTGGTCCTTGGGGCGACGAGCCTCAAAGAGTTCGGCCACACGCGGCAGACCACCGGTGATGTCCTTGGTCTTTGCGCCTTCGCGCGGAATACGTGCAACCACGTCCCCGGCTTTGACGTCCTGACCATCTTCGACCGACAGAATGGCGTCGACCGACATCGGATAGGTGATCGGGTTGCCCGCGTCGTTGCGCAGCGGCTCGCCGTCTTCGCCCATCAGGATGATTTCTGGCTTGAGCTCGTTGCCCTTGGGCGCGGCCCGCCAGTCGATCACGATCTTCTGGGTCATACCTGTCGCGTCGTCGGTCTCGTCACGCACAGCCACACCAGCGGTGAGGTCAACATGCTTGGCGATGCCATCCTTCTCGGCGATGATCGGCAGGGTGTAGGGATCCCATTCGAACAGCTTATCCCCGCGCTTGACCATGGCACCTTCGACGACAAAGATCTTGGTACCGTAGCCCAGCTTGTGGCTGGCCCGTTCGACGCCGTGCTCGTCCATGATGCGCAACTTCATGTTACGACCCATGACCAACGTGTCACCAACCGAGTTTTCCAGCGTCGACGCGTTCTCGAACACGACCTTGCCTTCCTGACTCGCTTCTTGGAACGACTGCTGACCACCTTGCGCAACACCACCAATGTGGAATGTCCGCATGGTAAGCTGTGTACCCGGTTCACCAATCGACTGTGCCGCGATGATACCAACAGCTTCACCGCTGTTGACCAACGTACCGCGTGCAAGGTCACGACCATAGCACATGGCGCACACACCCTCTTCCGCTTCACAGGTCAGCGGCGAGCGAATGCGCATCGTGGCAACGCCAGCTTCTTCAATCGTGTCAGCCATGCGTTCATCAATCAGC
Organism: Paracoccaceae bacterium; assembly: GCA_024742575.1. Classification (GTDB taxonomy): domain Bacteria; phylum Pseudomonadota; class Alphaproteobacteria; order Rhodobacterales; family Rhodobacteraceae; genus Marivita. The sequence continues at coordinate 3,648 of JANSYF010000068.1, forward strand.
GTACCCGCGCGCAGGATAACATCGTCAGTTCCCGGCTTAAGGATATCGTCAGCCGCAACACGGCCCAGAATACGCTCAGCCAAGGACGCCACCACTTCACCGTCATTGACCGCGGCTTCTGCGGTGATCGCACGCTCAGTACCACAATCGTGCATGCGCACGATGCAGTCCTGCGCCACGTCAACAAGACGACGGGTCAGGTAACCCGAGTTCGCTGTCTTCAAAGCGGTGTCAGACAGACCCTTACGGGCACCGTGGGTCGAGTTGAAGTATTCAAGAACGGTCAGACCTTCCTTAAAGTTCGAGATAATGGGCGTCTCGATGATGTCGCCATTTGGCTTCGCCATCAGACCGCGCATACCGCCGAGCTGCTTCATCTGAGTGACCGAGCCACGGGCACCGGAGTGCGCCATCATGTAGACAGAGTTCGGTTCCATAGTGGCGCCGTTCTCGTCAGTTTTTTCTGCCGAGATGGTCGACATCATGGCTTCGGTGACCTTGTCGTTACACTTCGACCAAGCATCGACAACCTTGTTGTACTTTTCGCCCTGAGTGATCAGGCCGTCCATGTACTGCTGTTCAAAATCCTTAACCTGATCGCGGGTTTCTTCCACGATCGGCCACTTGGTTTCCGGGATCACCATGTCGTCCTTGCCGAACGAAATGCCCGCCTTGAACGCTTCTTTGAAGCCCATGGTCATGATCTGGTCACAGAAGATGACAGACTCTTTCTGACCGCAATAACGGTAGACGGTGTCGATGACTTTCTGCACGTCTTTCTTCCGCAGCAGCGTGTTGACAAGGTCAAACGGCGCTTTGGCATTCAGCGGCAGCAGCGCACCAAGACGCACACGCCCCGGTGTGGTGTCAAACAGCTTGGTGATCTCGTTGCCTTCGTCGTCAATCTGATTGACCCGGCACTTGATGTTCGCATGCAAATGCACTTCACCCGCGTTGAGCGCATGGTCAACCTCTTCGATCGACGCGAATGTCATGCCTTCGCCCTTCATCCCTTTACGGGCGATGGACACATAGTAAAGGCCAAGGATCATATCCTGCGACGGAACGATGATCGGTGCGCCGTTGGCGGGCGACAGAACGTTGTTCGTCGACATCATCAGAACGCGCGCTTCAAGCTGAGCTTCAAGCGACAGCGGCACGTGGACCGCCATCTGGTCACCGTCAAAGTCGGCGTTAAAGGCCGAACAGACCAGCGGGTGAAGCTGGATTGCCTTACCTTCAATCAAAACCGGCTCGAACGCCTGAATACCAAGTCGGTGCAACGTCGGCGCGCGGTTCAGAAGAACCGGGTGCTCGCGGATGACCTCGTCGAGGATATCCCAAACTTCGGGACGCTCTTTTTCGACCAGCTTCTTCGCCTGCTTGACTGTCGACGACAGACCCTTCGCCTCAAGCCGCGAATAGATGAACGGCTTGAACAGCTCGAGAGCCATCTTCTTGGGCAGACCACACTGGTGCAATTTGAGTTCCGGACCCGTCACAATGACCGAACGACCCGAGAAGTCGACCCGCTTACCCAAAAGGTTCTGACGGAAACGACCCTGCTTGCCCTTAAGCATGTCAGACAGGGACTTGAGCGGACGCTTGTTGGCACCCGTGATGACGCGGCCACGACGGCCGTTGTCAAACAGCGCGTCAACGGATTCTTGCAACATCCGCTTTTCGTTGCGGACGATGATGTCAGGTGCGCGCAGTTCGATCAGGCGCTTCAGACGGTTGTTCCGGTTGATCACACGACGGTAAAGGTCGTTCAGGTCAGACGTCGCGAAACGGCCACCATCCAGCGGCACCAGCGGACGCAGTTCTGGCGGGATCACCGGGATCACGGTCAGAACCATCCACTCCGGGCGGTTGCCGGATTCGAGGAAGGACTCAACCACCTTGAGGCGCTTGATGATCTTCTTGGGCTTCAGTTCACCTGTTGCTTCCTTGAGGTCCGCGCGCAGCTGATCGGCCTCCGCTTCGAGGTCGATATTGGCAAGCATCTCGCGGATCGCTTCGGCACCGATATTGGCCGTGAACGCGTCCATGCCATAGGCATCCTGCGCATCCATGAACTCTTCTTCGGTCATCAACTGGCCGTAGGTCAGGTCGGTCAGACCCGGCTCGATCACAACGTAGTTTTCGAAGTAGAGAATACGCTCAAGATCGCGCAGCGTCATGTCCAGCATTAGGCCGATGCGCGAGGGCAACGACTTGAGGAACCAGATGTGCGCGCAAGGTGCGGCCAGTTCGATATGGCCCATGCGTTCACGACGGACCTTTTGCAGCGTGACTTCCACACCGCATTTCTCGCAGACAACGCCGCGATACTTCATGCGCTTGTACTTGCCGCACAGGCATTCGTAATCCTTGATCGGGCCAAAGATACGCGCGCAGAACAGACCGTCACGCTCGGGCTTGAACGTACGATAGTTGATGGTTTCGGGCTTTTTGATTTCACCGAAGGACCACGACAAAATCCGCTCCGGCGATGCAAGCGAGACCTTGATCTCGTCGAACACCTTGGGCGGTGTGACGGGGTTGAACGGGTTGTTGGTCAGTTCCTGGTTCATTTTCAAATCCTTGAATTGGGGGGAGGTGCAGGCCGGACAGGGCTGTCCGGCCTACCGATGAGCGTTGGCGTTACTCATCTTCCTCCGCATCCAGGAGTTCCATATTCAGGCCGAGGCCGCGCACTTCCTTGACGAGAACGTTAAAGCTCTCGGGAATGCCCGCTTCAAAATTGTCCTCGCCCTTGACGATGCTTTCATAGACCTTGGTCCGGCCCGCGACGTCATCCGACTTTACGGTCAGCATTTCCTGCAGGGTGTAGGCCGCGCCGTACGCTTCAAGCGCCCAGACCTCCATCTCCCCGAAACGCTGGCCACCGAACTGCGCCTTACCACCCAGCGGCTGCTGTGTGACGAGCGAGTACGGACCTGTCGAACGCGCGTGGATCTTGTCGTCAACAAGGTGGTGCAGCTTGAGCAGGTACTTCACACCCACAGTCACCGACCGCGAGAACTGCTCACCCGAACGACCGTCGAACAGGATCGACTGACCCGACGTGTCGAAACCGGCACGGATCAACGAGTCGTTGACGTCAGCTTCTTTCGCACCGTCAAAAACCGGCGTTGCGATCGGCACACCGTTTGTCACGTTGCCTGCGGCTGTGATCAGCTGTGCCTCGTCCATGTCCTTGATGCCTTCTTCGTAGACATCATCACCATAGGCGATCCGCATCGCTTCGCGCACCGGGGTCAGGTCGCCGGAACGACGGTAATCCTGCAACGCTTCGTCAATCTTGATGCCCAGACCGCGTGCGGCCCAGCCCATGTGGGTTTCCAGAATCTGACCAACGTTCATACGCGACGGAACGCCCAGCGGGTTGAGACAGAAATCGACCGGGGTCCCGTCTGCGAGGAACGGCATGTCCTCCATCGGAACAACTTTCGAAATCACACCCTTGTTGCCGTGACGACCGGCCATCTTGTCGCCCGGCTGCAGCTTGCGCTTCACCGCGACGAACACTTTGACCATCTTCATCACGCCCGGGGGCAGATCGTCACCACGACGGACCTTTTCGACCTTGTCCTCAAAACGGGCGTCCAAAGCGCGCTTCTGCGCCTCGTACTGCTCGTTCAGGGCTTCCATGATCTTGGCGTCGTCTTCGTCTTCCAGCGCCAGCTGCCACCACTGACCACGGGTCAACGATTCAAGCAGCTCTTCGGTGATCTGGCTGTTGGACTTGATGCCTTTCGGGCCTTTGACAGCCATCTTGCCAAGGATCAGGTCTTTCAGACGCGCGTAGATGTTACGATCAAGGATCGCCAATTCGTCGTCCCGGTCACGGGCCAGACGTTCGACTTCTTCACGCTCGATCTGCAACGCACGTTCGTCTTTTTCGACGCCGTGACGGTTGAAGACACGCACTTCCACAACGGTGCCGAAATCACCCGGCTTCACCCGCAGCGACGTATCCCGCACGTCCGACGCTTTCTCACCAAAGATGGCGCGGAGGAGTTTCTCTTCCGGCGTCATCGGGCTTTCGCCCTTCGGTGTGATCTTGCCGACCAGAATATCGCCCGGTTCCACATCCGCGCCGATGTAAACGATGCCCGCCTCGTCGAGGTTGCGCAGCGCTTCTTCACCGACGTTCGGAATGTCGCGTGTGATCTCTTCCGGCCCAAGCTTGGTGTCACGCGCGGCGACTTCGAATTCCTCGATGTGGATCGACGTGAATACGTCGTCCCGTGCAATCCGCTCGGAGATGAGGATCGAGTCTTCGTAGTTGTAGCCGTTCCAAGGCATAAACGCGACGACCACGTTCTTACCCAAAGCCAGTTCGCCCAGATCGGTCGACGGGCCGTCAGCGATAACTTCGCCCTTGCCCACAGTGTCGCCCACATTCACCAGCGGACGCTGGTTGATACAGGTGTTCTGGTTCGAACGCTGGAACTTGCGCAAACGGTAGATGTCCACACCCGCATCACCCAGCTCAAGGTCTTCAGTGGCACGTACAACGATACGTGTCGCATCAACCTGGTCGATCACGCCTGCGCGCTTGGCCATGATGGCCGCGCCAGAGTCGCGGGCAACCACACCTTCGATCCCGGTGCCGACCAGCGGCGCCTCGGAACGCAGTGTCGGAACCGCCTGACGTTGCATGTTAGAACCCATCAAAGCGCGGTTCGCGTCGTCGTTTTCAAGGAACGGAATGAGCGAGGCCGCGACCGACACCAGCTGCTTTGGCGACACGTCGATCAGATCAACGCTTTCGTTCGGCGCGAGCGTGTATTCACCCGACTGACGGGTGTTGACAAACTCGTTCACGAACTTGCCGTTCTCATCCAGCGTCGCGTTGGCCTGAGCAACAGTATGACGCTGCTCTTCCGTGGCAGACATGTACTGAACATCATCCGTCACATGGCCATTTTCGACCCGACGATACGGTGTTTCAATAAAGCCGTACTTGTTTACGCGAGCAAAAGTGGCCAGCGAGTTGATCAGACCGATGTTCGGGCCTTCCGGCGTTTCAATCGGGCACATACGACCGTAGTGCGTCGCGTGCACGTCGCGCACCTCAAAGCCAGCACGTTCGCGGGTCAAACCGCCCGGTCCAAGCGCCGACAAACGACGCTTGTGCGTCACTTCGGACAGCGGGTTGGTCTGATCCATGAACTGCGACAGCTGCGAAGAGCCAAAGAATTCACGTACAGCGGCAGCAGCCGGTTTCGCGTTGATCAGGTCTTGCGGCATCACCGTGTCGATTTCGACCGACGACATCCGTTCCTTGATCGCCCGTTCCATACGCAGAAGGCCGACGCGGTACTGGTTTTCCATCAGTTCACCAACCGAGCGCACCCGGCGGTTACCAAGGTGGTCGATATCGTCAATATCGCCACGGCCGTCGCGCATTTCGACCAGCGCTTTGATACACGCCACGATATCGTCACGGTCCAACGTGCGCTGCGTGTCGGGCTTGTCCAAAGCCAGACGCATGTTCATCTTTACACGACCAACTGCAGACAGGTCATAGCGTTCGCTGTCAAAGAACAGCGTGTCAAACAACGCGGACGCTGCTTCAACGGTCGGCGGTTCACCCGGACGCATGACGCGATAGATGTCCATAAGCGCGGTTTCGCGGTTCATGTTCTTATCGTTCGCCATCGTGTTGCGCATGTACGCACCGACGGTGATGTTATCGATGTCCAGAACCGGAATCTCGGTCACGCCAGCATCAACCAGCTCTTTTAGGCTACCACCTGTGACCGCACCATCCTTGTCGACGGTCCATGTCAGCTCGTCCCCGGCTTCAACGTAGATCGCGCCGGTTTCCTCGTTGATCATGTCCTTCGCGACGAACTTGCCAACAACCTGTTCGAACGGCAGCAGCAATTCAGTGATCTTGCCTTCGTCGATGATTTTCTTGACGGCGCGTGGCGTGATTTTCTTGCCAGCTTCAGCAAAAACTTCACCAGTAGCCGCATCAACAAGATCATAGAGCGGACGGGTGCCGCGCACGCGCTCGGGGAAGAACTTGGTTACCCAGCCTTCGCCTTTGCGCAGAGTGTAATTCACCGTGTTGTAATACGCATCCATGATGTCTTCCTGGTCGAGACCAAGAGAATACAGAAGCGTTGTCACCGGCAGTTTGCGACGACGGTCGATGCGCGCGAACACAAGGTCCTTCGCGTCAAATTCAAAGTCGAGCCACGACCCGCGATACGGGATGATCCGGCAGGCGAACAGCAACTTGCCCGAGCTGTGCGTCTTGCCTTTGTCGTGATCAAAGAACACGCCCGGCGAACGGTGCATCTGCGAAACGATCACACGTTCGGTGCCGTTCACAACAAACGTACCGTTTGGCGTCATCAGGGGCATGTCGCCCATGAATACGTCCTGTTCCTTGATGTCCTTGACCGACTTTGCGCCAGTGTCTTCGTCGATATCAAACACGATCAGACGCAGCTTCACCTTCAGCGGCGCGCTGTAAGTCATGTCGCGCTGCTGACATTCCTCGACATCATATTTCGGCTTTTCCAGTTCGTAGCTGACAAATTCCAGCACGCTGGTTTCATTGAAATCCTTGATCGGGAACACCGACTGGAAGACACCCTTGATGCCTTCGCCGTCAAGCGGCTGCGGCTGATCGCCGGATTTCAAGAAGAGGTCGTAAGAGGATTTCTGAACCTCGATGAGGTTCGGCATCTCCAGAACCTCGCGGATTTTTCCGTAGTATTTACGAAGACGTTTCTGGCCAAGATAGCTTTGCGCCATGGTCGGTATCACCTTTTCATTCTCAGCTGAGCGTCACGCCGTCGGGCCCCGGCGATCCACCCAATAGAGACGACAAAATCCGATCAATTCCCGGCCCGCATACCCACTGCGCGCCTCCCGATCTTTGGATCCTGCCCTAGAAAAGCCCTTTGACAAAAAGGGCCTTACTAAGACGGGAGCGGCTGGGCACGGATTTCCGTGCCCAGCCTGAGGTGTTTGGTCGGTGCGTGAAGACCACGCACCTGCCGATTACTTGAGCTCGACTTCTGCGCCAGCTGCTTCCAGCTTGGCTTTGATGTCTTCGGCTTCGTCCTTGGAAACCTGCTCTTTGACAGCCTTGCCGCCTGCTTCGACCAGATCCTTGGCTTCTTTCAGGCCAAGACCGGTGATGCCGCGAACTTCCTTGATCACGTTGATCTTGGATGCGCCTGCCGACTTCAGGATGACGTCGAATTCAGTCTGCTCTTCAGCAGCTGCGCCGCCACCAGCGTCCGCTGGGCCAGCCATCATCACTGCGCCGCCAGCTGCGGGCTCGATGCCATACTCGTCCTTGAGGATGGTTTTCAGTTCTTGTGCTTCAAGCAGCGTCAGACCAACGATCTCTTCTGCCAGTTTTTTCAGATCAGCCATTGTGACTTTCCTATCTAAATGTGTTCCAACGTCGAGGTTACAACCCCACGAGGTGTTACAGATGCCTTACGCCGCTTTCTCTTCGATGGTCGAGAGAATGGAAGCGATGTTCGATGCAGGTGCGCCAATCTCGCCGGCGATGTTGGAGGCAGGTGCGCCAATGCAGCCAACGATGGAGGCAATAAGCTCCTCGCGGGACGGCATCTTGGACACGGCTTCCACGCCAGCCCGGTCAAGTGCGTTCTCGCCCATGGCCCCGCCAAGGATTTCGAACTTTTTGTTCTCCTTGGCAAAGTCCTCGACCACTTTGGCGGCTGCCACAGGGTCTTCGGAATAGGTGAGAACCGTCATGCCTGTCAGGAAGCTGGAAATGCTTGCGCACGGCTTTCCTTCGAGGGCAATCTTGGCCAGACGGTTTTTGGCGACACGAACGGAACTGCCAGCAGCGCGTGCGCGCCCCCGCAGATCCTGCATCTCGGCAACTGTGAGACCTTCGTAGTGGGCTACCACAACGACGCCAGAGCTTTCGAAGATCTGGCCGAGTTCGTCGACCACTTTCTCTTTTTGGGCTCTATCCACAGGTGTACTCCAGTTTGGGAGGCGAACCCCCCGGCTCAGTAAAACCGGATCGCTCCGGCGGTTTTGGTCCGCTGTCTGCGGTCCCAAACCCGCCTAGCGCTCAACGGGTGAGCCTTGGCATGTCGGTCTGCTACCGCCTCGGGCAGGATTTATTGCAGCAAATGCCCCAACCCACCGTCTCGGACGTAATGCAAAAAAGCGCGAGACGAATCACGCGCTGATCTACAGAATTGCGGGGTAATACGAACAGACGCGAATGCCAACCCCTAGGGTGAGCAAATCGGAACGGTTCCAAACAAAGTCATTCTAGCCTAGCACAGACACAAAATTCCTCAAACCCCTTCTTGCGGGCACCGCCCAAGCCGTTTGCGGCCTGTCATTGCACCGATAGGGCGTCCCAAATGGGTCGCATCGGAAATCGCCTAAGCTGGGAAATCAGAAGCGCTATCGCATCACCTCTGCCGACACCGCACCCGAACTGCTGGAGATACCCCACCAATCGCCGTGCTAGCCGCCAAGGATCTCGCCGATATTCGAAGCGATCGCGACAAGGATCATGGCTCCGCACACCAACAGGACCAGCCAGAAAGCGTATTGCATCACGACTGCGCCAATCCCCATGCCGATGGCAAGCTTGGCCAAAGCCGAGGGCTCATGTCTAAAAAGGCTGATACCACCCAGAAACGCGGCCAATATGCCAAGAATAGGCGCAACGTACCAAAGCACGCTGTCAAAATCGAAAATGCTGCGCTTGGCGGGTTCCGAAGGCACCGTTGTCGGCTCTGCACCCAATGCGGCGGCGCGCATGTCGCGCGCGATTTCGCCCATTATGGTGCCAATGCTTTTTTCTGGTTCGGGATCATTGATCATCACGCCCGATGTCATGATCGCGGCAACCAAAAGTGCCGACACCCCTATCCCAAAGGCGATCAAACCCCAATTGGCGCGACCCAAAGTTTCAGTGTGCATGGCCAGTACCCTTCGGCAAAACTACGCGCACCAACCTAGCGGCGGAACATGCGGAGAATTTGTCGATGACGGCACGTTTTGAAGGCAAAAAAAACGGCGCTCCAGAAAGAGCGCCGTTTTCAAAGTCAATAAGCCGAGCAGGCCTTAGTGACCAGCTGCGTCGTCCACAGAGATCGACACGCCCGGACCCATGGTCGAGGACAGCGCGATCTTCTTCATGTACGTGCCCTTTGCACCCGCCGGCTTGGCCTTTGCCACAGCGTCGACGAATGCCTTGACGTTCTCGACCAGCTTGGCTTCGTCAAACGACGTCTTGCCGATTCCTGCATGAACAACACCAGCTTTCTCAGCCTTGAACTGAACCTGACCGCCTTTGGCGTCTTCGACAGCCTGCTTGACGTCCATGGTCACTGTACCGACCTTTGGGTTCGGCATCAGGTTGCGCGGGCCAAGCACCTTACCCAGACGGCCAACGATCGGCATCATGTCCGGGGTTGCAATGCAACGGTCAAACTCGATGGTGCCGCCCTGAACGGTTTCCATCAGATCTTCTGCACCAACGATGTCTGCGCCAGCTGCCTTAGCTTCGTCAGCCTTGGGGCCACGTGCGAACACAGCAACGCGAACAGTTTTGCCGGTGCCGTTCGGCAGGCCGACAACACCACGAACCATCTGGTCGGCGTGACGCGGATCAACACCGAGGTTCATCGCGATTTCCAGAGTTTCGTCAAACTTCGCGTTTGAGTTTGCTTTGATCAGAGCAACCGCTTCAGCAACGGTGACGTCTTCTTTGCCAGCAAAGGCTTCGCGGGCGGCGCGGGTGCGTTTTCCAAGCTTAGCCATCTTACTTTACCTCGATGCCCATGGACTTCGCAGAGCCCAGGATAATCTGCATTGCGCCTTCAACGTCATTCGCGTTGAGGTCCTTCATCTTGGCTTCCGCGATCTCGCGCACTTGTGCTGCGGTCACTGTTGCCACGGTCTCGCGGCCGGGGTTCTCGGCACCACGCGGACGGTTCCGCTTACCAACCGGCTTAAGGCCAGCGGCCTTTTTCAGGTAGTAGGACGCGGGCGGCGTTTTGATTTCCATGGTGAAGGACTTGTCCTGGTAATAGACAATCTCCGTCGGGCATGGTGCGCCCTGCTCCATGTCCTGCGTCTTGGCATTGAACGCCTTGCAGAATTCCATGATGTTGATGCCGCGCTGACCCAGCGCAGGGCCCACGGGCGGGCTTGGGTTGGCTTGACCTGCAGGGATCTGCAGCTTCATCTTGCCAGCAAGTTTCTTGGCCATTTGGCCTCTCCTTTTCCAACGACCCGGGAACGCGTTCCAAGGTCACTCATGTTGTGTGGTCCGGTTCGGACATCGCGATGCCCTTGCCTCCCACGCTTGCTTGGCGGGGTGACCCGCCTCCACGTCAGTTTACGACTGTTTCGTAACCTGCGTGTATTCCAATTCGACCGGGGTTTCCCGACCAAAGATCACAACCGACACCTTGAGGCGCTGGTTGTCGTCGTCGACCTCTTCGATCATGCCATCGAAATCCTCGAACGGACCATCGTTGACTTTGACCTTCTCGCCGACCTCGAAATGGATCAGCGTGCGCGGCGCTTCTTCACCTTCGGCCACACGGCCAAGGATCGCCTGCACCTCAGCATCCCGCATCGGCATCGGACGCCCTTGCGGCCCAAGGAACCCGGTGACCCGGTTGATCGAGTTAATCAGGTGATAGCCCTGATCCGACATCTCCATCCGCACCAGAACATAACCGGGCATAAAACGACGCTCCGCGGTCACTTTCTTACCACGGCGAATTTCGATCACTTCCTCGGTCGGAACCATCACTTCATCGATTTGGTCCTGAAGCCCTTGCTCCTCGACCTTTTGAAGGATCTGCTCTGCGATTTTCTTTTCGAAATTCGACAGAACACTGACCGAGTACCACCGCTTCGCCATCTGGTCGCAAACCTTCTTGTCCGTGCGGCTAGAACGCCGTCTGATTTCTTTTGGCCAGCCTGTCGCCGTGCCCGCTCGGGAATAAAAAAGCGGCGTGCAACTCGAATCGATGCACGCCTCATTCCGTCTTAAGCGGTGGGTTACCGCCTTAGCCTGCCCTTTTCAAGAGCAGACCCGCCTCAACCAAAGATGTTGAGCAATCCCTGAAGCCCGCTTCGGATCAAAATATCCACCAATGCAAAGAACACAGCTGTCAACGCCGCCATTATGAAGACCATCACTGTGGTCAAAAGAACCTCGCGCCGTGTCGGCCAGACGATCTTCGACACCTCAGCCCGAACCTGCTGAATGAACTGAAGTGGGTTTGTCGTTGCCATGGCTATGGTCTCGCTTTGGATTTGATCTGTTCCGCACTTAGCGAAGACGAAGCGCGAATTCAAGCAAGCCACACCTTAATGCCGCGCAATGGCAGCGCGCCAACAACGGCCAATCACTAAAGAACGCACGTATGCCGCAAATAGCCGAATGGTTCCCGGCCCATCTCTCACAATGATGTGTCCAATTTTCCAAGCACTTGCGGGAACGATCGCTGCGTCAACCTGTTTGTCCCCCAGAGCCGGCGGGGCAACACACCGTCAGCACTAAAACTTGGAACGAAGCACTGAACCGAAAGGAATTCACAATGAAACGCATGATGATTGCAACCGCTCTCGCGACAACTATTGGTACCGCAGGCTATGCCGCGACCGAAGCGCAGATCCAGCAAGTGCAAACCTTTAACGCTGGCATTGACACATCGTCTTTCACAGACGGGGACTATGATATCGCCTACAGCATCGTGACTTCGGGCATGTCCAACGGCGAAAAATCCGCTAAGCTGCGCGCTCTTGCGACTGACGATAACGTCGACACAGGCATCGCAATGATCAGCGAAGCCGAGATGGCACGCCTGCAGCAATATGCACCGGACGCTGATTTTGGTGTCATCACGCAGGCCCAAGCCGAAACCGCCCTTGCCGTGACATATGGCGGAGGATCCCCGTCCGAGATCACACGCCGTGTGCAAAACATTCTGGACGGCGCGGAGATGGACGCAGAAACAATGGCAGCGATCAGCGCCGGCCAAGAGAGCATGTTGCGGACCTATGTTCCGAATGCCGATCTTAGCGACCTGACCAAGGATGAGCTGTTGCTTGCCATGAGCTACATCCACAGTGGTATGTCGCGAAGCGAGACATCAGCACAGATCAAAGCACTGATTAACTAAGCGCTCGCCGTTGACGAAGACAGGGCCGTCCCAAAGGGGCGGCCTTTTTCATAGAGTAACAGCATCTCAGCGGCCAGAACTGTATGCGTGTACATCAAAATGAGAGAATGGCAGGGGCAGCAGGGTTCGAACCCGCGACCTACGGTTTTGGAGACCGTCGCTCTACCAGCTGAGCTATACCCCTAAGGCCGAGACGACGCGTATTCCAAGGGCTGACCGAAATCAAGGGCCAGAACGCCAAAGCTCGGACAAAAATCTAGATCTCGCTGCGGCGTACCCATGCCCATATCAAAACCCATCGCACCGCGCCGTACCTTCCCCAAGCGTGCCAACCCCCTGACACACGGATCACGCCTGCGGTCGCGGCGCCTCCCGCTTCGGTGTTCCCGTTGAAACAATGCGCCTTTTTCCAATCGTCACATTTTCTTGATACGTCATGCGACACAGCCAAAGGCGTGATCCAAGTCACGGGGCAGTGGCAAATCCTACCTGCCCCGCAGCTCAAAAACCCCAACATATCCTGACCCGCACCAATCCTGTGCA
>JANSYF010000047.1 GCA_024742575.1 Paracoccaceae bacterium
GGCGATATGGCCGTGGCGGCTGATGTCTTCATACAGCTTCACATGCATCAGCCCGTACTCTTCGAGGCTATGCATCTTGCGGGTCTCGCTTTCGCGCGGTTCAAGAAAACGCAGGGGTTCCGGGATCGGCACCTGATAGACAAGGATCTGGCCCTCGGTCAGGGGCATTTCGGGGATGCGGTGGCGGGTCTGGATCACCGTCGCCTCGGGTGTGGCGGTGGTGGTCGCAACACCTGCGGTGCGTTCAAAGAAGGTGCGGATCGACACGGCATTGGTGGTGTCGTCGGCCCCTTGGTCGATGACCTTGAAGCGGTCATCCGGTGTCAGCACGGCTGCCGAAACCTGTACGCCCCCGGTACCCCAACCGTACGGCATTGGCATTTCGCGGCTGGCGAAAGGCACCTGATAGCCCGGGATCGCCAGACCCTTGAGGATCGCGCGGCGGATCATGCGTTTTGTCTGTTCGTCCAGATAGGCGAAATTATACTCTGATGAGGGTGTCACAAGACTGTCTCACTGCTGTGGTTAATGCGACGCAACGAGTCGCTGTCCGAAAACCCGGGGGTCTTATGGTCGCGTTGATGATTACTGTTCTGTGGTGGGGGGGCATTGCCCTTGTCGTTTGGCTGGCGCTTGAGCCGGTGCTGTTTCGTATTCTGCCACGGCTGGAGCGGTTGGTGCCCAGCGATCTTATCGGACCGGATGGCTGGTTCAGCGATCCCGCCAACAAGAGCGGCATCTTTGACCTTCCGCTGAAGCGCCGTCGCGGCTGAGAGTGACAGCGCGGGTGTCATAGCACCCCCCGGTCCATAAGCGCGGTTTCCAACGCCTCGGGTGAGGTGAAGTGGATGCCGTCCATCCCCACCGCGCGGGCGCCGTCCACATTGTGCAAACCGTCGTCGATGAAGATGCACGCCTCCGGCACGACGCCGGCGCGGTCGCAGAGCAGGTGGAAAATACGTGCATCGGGTTTGATGACGCCTTCCTGACCCGACACGACGAGTGTCTCGAACACCTCGCCCAGACGGGGATGCACCTTGAGCCCCTCGGGCCATGTTTCCGCCGACCAATTGGTGATCGCGTGCACCGGTGACCCTTGAGATTTCAGACGGTCGAGAATGGCCCAAGTTCCGGAGATCGGCTGAACAACCGTTTTGGTGTAAAGCGCGACATAGTCGGCGAAATGCGCGCGGTCATCGGGGTCTTCGACCTCAAGCGCCAGATCATCAAACAGTTCACCGGCGTCCCCCCGCGCATTGAGAGCGCGAAAGTTTGTGCGCTCGACAAAGGCGTGTGCCGCGTCGTCCGAGCCAAACCGTTCGGTCCACGCCAGATGCGGCTGCCAGTCCACCAGAACTCCGCCGATGTCGAAGACTATGTGCTTCGTGGTCATGCGCAACCTCCGATCGGAGCCGCCATGATGAGACCGCATTTTGGTGTTAGCGCATTCTCAACCATTTGGAGCGCTTTGCTATGGACTGGACCGTGATCCTGATCGTATTGGGCTTCGCTGCCTTTCTGGCAGGACGGACCTTCATCGGCATCTGCTTTGAGGGCAGTTGGCTGAATTCGGCCCTTGAAGGGTCGTCCGACACTGACGGCGACGGCGGATGTGACGGAGGGGATGGCGGCGGCGACTGAGGTCATTCTGCCGCTTCCTGATGCTGACCCTGCGACGCCTCGACTTCACGCCGCAGCTTGCGCACCAACTCCAGTTCAGATTGGAAATCCACGTAATGCGGCAGCTTGATATGTTCGAGAAAGCCCGTCGCCTGAATGTTGTCTGCGTGGTAAAGGACGAACTCCGCGTCCTGCGCGGGCGCGCCGACATTGTCTTCGCCTAATTCTTCCCAGCGCAACGCCCGGTCGACCAGCGCCATTGAGATCGCCTTGCGTTCGGTCTGACCGAAGACAAGACCATAGCCACGTGTGAATTGAGGCGGTTCGGTTTTCGAGCCTTTGAACTGGTTGACGGTTTCGCATTCGGTCAGGGTCACTTCGCCGATTTCGATTGCGAAGCCCAGTTCAGGAATTTCCATCTCGACCGGCACTGTGCCGATACGCAATTCGCCGACAAAGGCGTGGTTGCGGGCGTAGCCGCGTTGGGTGGAATAGGCCATCGACAAGGTAAAGCCTTCATCCGCGCGAGTCAGTGCTTGTAGACGCAAGGCACGATCGGCGGGCATTTCCAGCGGTTCGCGCGTCAGGTCGGGCGGCGTTGTGTCGTCGTGTGGTGCCTCTTCGATCAGCCCTTCGCGATTGAGAAACTCGGTGACATGCGGCACCGGACCGGGTTCGGCGTTGCGCATCGGCGCATCCGGTGTTTCCCCGTCGGCTGCGAGTTTGAAATCCAATAGACGGTGCGTGTAGTCGAAGGTTGGGCCAAGCACTTGACCACCGGGCAGGTCTTTGAACGTGGCTGAAATGCGCCGGTCACAGGCCATATCGCCAGTGTCCACCGGGGCGGACGCGCCAAAGCGCGGCAGGGTGGTACGATAAGCGCGGATGAGGAAAATCGCCTCGATCAGATCACCGCGTGCCTGCTTGATTGCCAGCGCGGCAAGATCGGGATCGTAAAGCGAGCCTTCGGCCATTACGCGGTTGACGGCAAGGCTGAGTTGTTCTCGGATTTGCGGGACCGAGAGTTCGGCCACTGACGTGTCGCCGCGACGTTCTTCGGCTAGCCACGCATGGGCGTTCTGGATCGCGCGTTCGCCGCCTTTGACTGCAACGTACATATCAAAGAACCTTCGTACTGCGCGGCAGTGCCGCGATGCGGTTGCCACTTGTGAAGATGAAATCCAGACCCAGCGGGAACAGCGCCGCGTTGTCCTGAAAGGCCTGCGTTTCGGGCAAGGAGAGACTGGAAGCGTCCCGGATGCCTGGGCCAGTCAGGGTTTCGCCCTCCGTTACAAGGTCAGCACATTCCACGATCAGCGTCGCAGACCGATCCGGGTATTCCGATGTGCCGATGGGATAGGCCGCAAGCGGGCCAAGTGCGCCCCATGTGCCAAGAGCAAACATGCAATGTGACGGGCCAGTGATGGGCGCGCCAGTGTGGAAGGCCACCCAAGTGCGCACCGCTTCGCAATCGGCGTCGCCCGCCAGATAAAGCGGGGTTTCCGTGTCGCAGAGGGTAAGCAGCGCAACACCAGCTGCCACCGACAGCGGGGCAGGCGGGTTTGCACCCATCAGTGTTTGAATCGTGCCGGGACGGGCCATCGCCTCCATCACGCCGCGAAACGCGTGAGCGGCGTCGGTGGCGGGGTTGGAAAAGCCCCCTTCAAGTGTCTGTGCCTGCATCAATCTTCCCCCCGCACCATTGTGAAAAAATCGACCTTTGTGGCTGCGGCCTTGTCGGCGCGAGTGCTGCGCTTTGCGGTGGTCTCTTGCTCCAGCGGTTCAAGAACTTTCGTGCGCATAACGTTGACCGCACCTGTTTGCATCAAAGCATCGACCAGTGCTGCGGCTTCTGCATCGGCTTTGCGGCGGCCTTGGACATAGGCATGTCCGACCTCGCCGCTGGGTAATGTCAGTGCACAGCGGGTGATGGTCATTTCACCAAGGTTGAACGGCGCACCAGTGCCACCTGCGCGACCACGCACCATGACGCTGCCGATCTCGGGGGCGCGCAACCATGTAAAGGCAGGACGGGGCAGGGCGGCGTCGAGCAGGGCAACCACACGACCTTCGGGTGCTTTGGCCATAAGGCTCATCCATGCCTTGCGGTCCGGTGTCTGGTCGATTGTGTCTTTCATCTCGACAACTTTTCAAGTTTCTATACAACTAGACATATCATACCAGATTCCCCGATCCGGGACAGTGGAGTTTTGTGAAATTTGCGTAACACCCGTTCCACGACCCCTGTCTGGCAAGCGATCGCTGCCGCGCTCAGGGCGGATATTTCCGAAGGGCGCTACCTGCCCGGAGACAAGCTTCCGACCGAGGCGCAGTTGTCTGCGCGGTTTGGGGTGAACCGGCACACGGTGCGCCATGCGCTGTCGCAATTGGTGGACAACGGACTGGTACGAACACGGCGCGGGGCCGGGGCCTTTGTTGCGTCAACGCCAACTGATTACCCTATTGGCGAACGGGTGCGGTTTCATGAAAACCTGCTTGCCGCTGGGCGGAGGCCGGAAAAGCGTGTTCTTGACGTTGAATGCCGTGCAGCCACAGCAGGCGAGGCAAGGGCATTGAAGATCGATGAAGGCGCCACTGTTTGTGCTTATCGCGGGCTGTCTCTGGCAGATGGCGCGCCGATTGCGCTGTTCGAAAGCGTGTTCCCGGTGGATCGGACGCCCGGGATCGACCGACACCTGACCGAAACCAGCAGCGTGACCGAAGCATTGGCGCTTGCTGGTGTGGCCGACTATACCCGGGCGTCAACCCGTCTGACGGCAGTCCTTGCAGATGTCACACAAGCATTGCATCTACACCTGCGCGAGGGGGATCCGCTGTTGCGTTCAACCAGCGTCAATGTCGAGGCCGAGGGGCACCCAGTGGAATACGGGCGGACGTGGTTCGCTGGGGATCGGGTTACGTTGACGTTAGAGATGTGAGGTCATTTAAGAGTTGGCTTGGCCCGCTCTGATAAGCTTTGGGCAGCGCATAAGAGAACGCCTTTTAGCGGTCCGCTTCGGTTGACCGAAGCCTGCTTAACGTGACGGGCGTGATCCCTAGGTAGGACGCAATCAACGAGTGGCTGAAAATATCTTCGTAGCCGGGGTATGTTTCGCGGAACCATCGCAACCGATCCGCGCCGCCCAAGGCCGCGAGACACCATTCGCGATCGACCTTTCGGCTTAACGTGTTGCGCAGGATGCCGTTGGCCCAATTGCGCACAGGTTCGGATTCGATCATGCGCTGCGATAGCAGATCCTTGTCGATCTTAGAGAGTAGAGCATCCGTTACTGCCGCAATCGACACAAGCGACGCATCGCTGCGTGTGCGCGCGATGTTCGGCGTGACGACACAGGGGCCGACGTAAAAACCAACGCAGATTTCCTTGCCATCGTGGTCGCAAATACTGCTTGTCAGACACCCTTCCAACAGAATGTATTCATGCGTCTCTGGGTGCTCTTGCCGGGCAAGATGTGCGCCCTTCCTCAAGCGTTTGGATGTCCAACAAGACGCGAAATCGTTAGCGCAGGTGGGGTCGGACAGGTCAGCTGACTGCGCCAGAAACGTCCGTAAATCCATGTGTGTGTGCCTTATCAAATGATAATGCCGGGAGTTCCGTCTTCGCGCATGTGTGACATGGTACAAGGAGTTTGCAAAATGATGAATAATTTCTGGTCACGGCATGTGGGAAAATCGCGATTTGTTCTGGGATGATCGGTGCATCGGTCTACTGGCTGATGATCAATGTAACACTCGCCCAGATCCAAGCGATTTCAGGCCAAGTGCCCTTTGACATGCGCCCTCTTGGGTATAGCCCTGCCGAGGCAGCAGCATTGCTTGCCGGGCTAACCGCAGACGGTCGTGCATACTATCTGACGCACCAAATCCCCTTGGACACGATCTACCCCGCGTTGCTTGCACTGGCTTTGGTCGCAATGAACAGTTGGTTCGGGCAGCGTATGAAAAGCAGTACGCTTGTCCGGCTGGGTATTGTCGCGTCACTGGGGGCTGCGGTGTTGGATTATGCCGAAAACCTTGGTGTTGCGGCCATGATTTTGACGTGGCCAGAGCCTGCCGACTTGTTGGTCAATGCGGCGAGCATCGCCACTATTGCCAAATCAATTCTCACAACCGTCGCGGTGACGCTTGTTCTTATCTCAGGGTCCAAATGGGCGTTCGGATATTTGAAGCAGGTCTTCTTTTGGGGGCGAGGAAAGGTCACATAGGCCTGCCTTCTGGCCGACCTTCATCCCCCAAACCGTTCCAGAAATTCCGCGGCGCTTAGCGACCGGAAATCATCCAGCGCCATGCGCAGCGCGTCATGGGGCCAATCCCACCAAGCGAGGGCGATCAGGCGTTCGGCGATCTCGGGTGGCTGGTGGTCGCGCAGGGGGTGGGCGGGAGTGCCGGCGACGATGGTGTAGGGGGCCACATCTTTGGTCACGACTGACCCGCTGGCCACGACGGCGCCGTGGCCCAGAGTGACTTCGGGTTTGATCATCGCGCCGTGGCCGATCCATGTGTCATGGCCGATTACCGCGCGACGGGTCTTTCGGTGGTTGAGGAAATCTTCGTCTGAACGGGCATCGTCCCAATAATCCTGCGACCGGTATAGGAAGTGGTGACACGCTGCCGTATCAAGCGGATGGTCTGTCGCGCCGATCCGCACGAAGCTGGCGAAATTGGCGAACTTGCCCACATCGGCATTGGCGATATCGCCATAGCGGTCGCAATAGCTGTAATCGCCAATATGGCTGTTGGTGACACGGCTGCCCAATCCGATCTCGGTATAAGCGCCAAACGTGCTGTTGGTCAGTGTGCACCCCTCGTGAACGAAGGGTGCGTCATGCTTGAGGCGGGCCATATCAGTCCTTGCGGCCGATCAGCTTGCCGCGCAGCCAGCCCGAGAAGCTATCCATCGCCATCACCATCGCCACGATCAGGACGATGTAATAGGCGACCTCTTCCCAGTCTTTCTGCGTTTGGATGGCCTGCGTTAGCATCAGACCGATGCCGCCTCCGGTGATCGCGCCGATGATGGTGGCCGAGCGGGTGTTGGATTCGAGGAAGTAAAGGATCTGCGCCAAGAGAATCGGCACGATCTGCGGGATCACGCCAAAGCGATAGCGTTGCAACGGCTTGGCCCCGGTCGACGCGACGCCTTCGATCTGTTTCTGATCGACGTTCTCAAGCGCCTCGGAAAAGATTTTGCCGAAGGTGCCTGTGTCGGTGATCAGGATCGCCAGTGTTCCGGTCAGAGGGCCGGGGCCAAAGGCGCGGGCCAGAACAACGGTCCAGATCAAGGCATCGACGCCGCGCACAAAATCGAACAGGCGACGTGTTGCGGCGCGCACGATCATGACCGGCGCAAACCGTTTGGCCGCCATGAAGGCAAGCGGCAGGGCAATGATCGCGGCCCCCATCGTGCCAAGGAATGCCATCAGGATGGTTTCGCCAATCGCCCAAGCCACATCTTTGTGCCGCCACATGGCATTGTTCCACCAGTCCGACACAGCGCCTGTGATATTCGGACGGGTCGGGTCTATGCGGTCGCCCAACAGGATCTCGAACAACCCGTGGCCATGATAGGGGCTGTCGAAGGTGAACCAGAACAGCTCCCATCCGGGGAAATAGTTGAAGACCTCTGTTTTCGATCCGGTGATGGTCACGCGGCCTTCGGGGGTGGTGATTGCTACACGGCGGTTCGAGGCGTTGATCCAATCGGGCGCATCGTCGGGCAGGTTGGTTGTGATGGTGCGGCCTTCGGCCTGTGCTTCGATCAAGCCGAAGCCGGGTACATTCACTTCGGTCCGCTGTTCAGGCAGTAGGCGAACGATGGTGTCGCCGCCCAGATCAATTGTGATGATGTCGTCACCGCTGACCCAATCGGGGCGCTGGCCCTCGGGGTAGGCGCCTTTGCGTTCGCCTTCGACCGCGTAGGACATCTCTCCGCTGCGGTTGTCGCGGGTGACGTGGGTTTTGTACGACCAACTGTCCGACGCGAGTGTGACTGCGTTGTCCCAATTTGCGCGTTTTGTCAGGCCTGCGATGTCGAAGGCAAAGAAGATGTAGACAAAATAGGCAAGAACGATCGCAGGCAAGGCCACGGCAAAGATGCGTTTGCGGGCAAAAAGCGCGTCAGCTTCCGTTTTGACAAGGCTCAGGTCAGCGGCGGTCATGCGTTTTGTCCTTCGGTCAGACGGTTGCGGTAGCGGCTTGAGATTTGGTCGAAGAACACGATGGTTCCGAAGAGCAGGATGAAGATCGCGGCGGCCTCATCGAAACGGCCTGGTCCCCAAGCCATCGCGTTTCGTAGCTCGTATCCCAGACCGCCCGCGCCGACAAAGCCAAGGATGGCCGAGGCGCGGATGTTGATTTCAAAGCGCAGGAGCGCGTAGCTGAGATAGTTGGGCGCGACCTGCGGCAGCACACCCAACCACATCCGCTGCGACCAGTTTGCGCCAGTTGAGGCAAGCCCTTCGACGGGTTTGAGATCGGCGTTTTCCGCCACCTCTGAAAACATCTTGCCCAAGGCACCCGCCGTGTGAATGGCAATGGCGATCATCGCGGGAACCGGGCCGCCACCTAGAACAAAGATCAGCACCAGCGCGATCACGATTTCCGGCACGGCGCGCATGATATCCATGTTGCGGCGGAACACCGGGATCAGGCGAGGCCAGCGGGCAAGACCACGTGTCGACAGCAGCGACAGGATCAAACCGGCGGCGGCACCGATCAGCGTGGACACCGCCGCGATGTTTATGGTTTCCACCAATGCAGGGAAGAATTTCACAATTAGCGCAGGCAGGTCGGCGCGCTTTTCCCAAGCCTCTGCCAATACCTCTGCGGGGTAATCGCCGATCTGGTGCAGACCATCCCAGAAACCGCCGGCGTTGCGGTCGTCGGCCACGTTGAAGCCGGACACCATGAGCACAACGAAGATGAGCAATGTCAGCCCGCCATACAGGCGGCGGCGCTGGACCTGCGCCATGTAGCTGGTTTGAATGCTGTCTACCGTTTGGCGCCCCTGCGCCGCGGCCAGTGTCGCGTCTGTCATCTGCTGCCCTCAAATGAAAATCGGCAGCCCGCGTGCGGGCTGCCGATGGAGTGGGGTTTGGTTTAGCCGCCGATTTTGGCTTTGCGTGCTTCGATCACCGACTCATAGGTGCTGTGCTCGACCGGCTGGAAGCCGAGCGTTTCACCAGCGGCCACACCGTAGGCGCAGTCCTGATCGCGTTCATGCAGACCATCGACCAGAGCTGTCATCTTTGCTTTGACTTCATCCGGCAGGGCCTTGCGCAGAACAACCGGGCCTTCTGGGATCACTTTGGATTTCCAGATTTGCACCAATTCGTTCATGTCGACGAGACCAGCGTCAACCGCCTTGCGCAGCGCGCCCGAGTTGTAACCGTCTTCCCAGTTGCCCTGACCGTCGGCCCATGTCACGCCGCCGTCGATGTCGCCGTTGTAAACTGCAACGATGGTCTGTTCGTGACCGCCGGTGAACTTAACTTCACCGAAATAGTCGCCGGATTCCATTGTCGAACCAGTGGCCTGCGGGATTTCGATGGACGGGATCAGGTAGCCCGATGTGGAGTTCGGATCACCGAAGCCGAACACTTTGCCCTGCATGTCTTCGAGCGATGCGACGCCGGCGTCCTTGCGGGCAAAACCGATGGAGTGGTAACCGATGGAGCCGTCCATGTTTACCTTGACCAGTACCGGCTCGACCGCTTCGGGGTCTTGCAGATACGTGGCAGCGTAGGAAGATGCACCCAGCCATGCCATGTCGATGGTGCCGCCAAGCAAGCCCTGGATCACACCGTTATAGTCGGCTGGGGCGAACAGCTTGACTTCGACGCCCAGCTCTTCTGCGGCATAGTCCTGCAGGCAGCTATAGCTGTTCATGCGATCCTGAGCGTTTTCTCCGCCAAGGATACCGATGCGGAATTCAGTGATGCCGTGGCCGCCTGCGAAAGCAGCCGAGCTCAGGACGGTTGTGGTCGCAAGCGCAAGTGCGATGGTCTTTTTCATCTGTCTCTCCATTGGGTGTGATGAAATGCAAAAGCCCGCCGCAGCGGGGTTTCAACTGGCTCAGGCCAACACGAGGTTTTCGTTGGACTGGTCCAGTGTTTCGATGGCGGTGGATGTGGCGGCTTCCGAGAAATCCGCCCCCGCGCCGTAGATGTCGCGGGCGACACCGGTCGTCAGTTGGTCGGGGCGTCCGTCAAATACGATGCGCCCGTCGCGCATCCCGATCACCCGGTCGCAATAGCGGCGCGCGGTGTCGAGAGTGTGCAGGTTGGCGATGACCATGCGCCCATCTTCTTCGTGAATGCGGCGCAGCGCATCCATCACGATCTGTGCGTTCATCGGGTCAAGGCTAGCAATCGGTTCATCCGCAAGGATGATGCTGGGGTCTTGCATCAGCGCACGGGCAATCGCGACGCGTTGCTGCTGACCACCCGACAGCGCCTCAGCGCGTTTCGGGGCCTGTTCGGCGATGCCAAGGCGATCAAGAATTTCGATTGCTTTGTGAATGTCCTCTTGCGGGTAGAGGTTGAACATCGTCGCAAAGGTCGACCGGCGGTTCAGTGTGCCATGCAGGACGTTCGAAACCACGTCCATGCGCGGAACAAGGTTGAATTGTTGAAAAATCATGGCGCAGCGCGATTGCCATTCGCGACGCGCGGCACCTTTGAGCGCTGTGATTTCGCGGCCTTCAAAGGAGATTTCGCCAGAGCTTGAATCGCTCAGACGGTTCAGCATGCGGAGCAGTGTCGACTTACCTGCGCCAGACCGCCCAATGATGCCGATCATCATAGGCTTGTCGACGGTGAAGGTCGCGGCGTCTACGGCAGTCTTGTCGCCAAACCGTTTGGTCAGTGCTTTCAGTTCCAGCATCTTATCCCCCTGTATTGAAGCGGCTGATAGGGGGGTGTTGCAAAGCTAATGCGACAGTTTTGAATCGAGTTTGCGAAGTTAGAGAAACAGATTTGTGACGTGCTGAGTTTCGACGCAATTCGGAGCAGGCGCGGCGGGGGGATCACATACGTGCTAAATCTTATCCACAGCTCGTCATATAACTGTTACATTCGATCGGTCGGTGGTAGGCTTGCAATATGCGATCCTTACTTGCCCTTACCTTTTGCGCTCTTGCTATCGGCTCCGGCTCCGAGGGGGCGACGATCTCTGATTTGTTCTGTGATGACAGTGCTAGGTTGGAGAAACAGCTTCTCACCATTCACGGTGCGCAAAAATTGGGCCGCGGAATGCGTGGCCCGGATGCGTTGCTTGAGGTGTGGATCGCCCCCAACAGCGGGGATTGGACGCTGGTTCAGAGCTATGCGAATGGGACGTCTTGTATTGTGGCAATGGGCGAACACTGGGAAGAAATCGCATCCAAAGCCGACCCTGCCTGAGACCCGGTTCCAAACCCCCTCAATTCTAACCGACACACGCCTTATCAAGAGGGATAGCAGTGGTATTGGTTTGAACGACGGCGCGTGAGCCTGTCTGGGATTTTGCGAAAGGACTGTCACAGCTAGCTTTATGCATCGGTACAAAGCCTGCGCTAAGCGCCGGTGGTTGATTGATTTGATGCAGGTGATCGGTCCACAACCGTTGGAATAGTCAAACAACGACCAGCGAAACACAGACGATACCGCGGTCCCGCAGGTTACGACAGCGCCGAGCGGTAGAAAACCTAGGCGATAAACCAGTGACCCGTTCGAGTCATTCGCACCCACCCGCTGCCCACTGACGCAGGTTGCGTTTTAGCACACCACCAAATGGATGCGGTTTTTCAAGCGATTTCTGGCCGCTCAGGGTCAGGTAGACATTCGCTTGGTCGCATAGCCGCGCTTGATTCCATTCATGGCAATTTGCGCAGGACTGTTCTTTCCAGAACTCATCCGGCAGGCCTTCGACTGGTGGAAACATCGGCGACATAGTGGTGATTTCCGACAGGATAATGCCGTCGATTATCGAACCAGGCGCTACCACCGGTAGGTCAAATTTGACGACGTTCGGAACAGTTGACCGCTCTTGTTCGGTTGTCGCCATCGCGAGTTCGGTTTCTTCTTCTACGGGTGTCACACCTTCGCCGATCGGGTCGACGCTGGCTTGCGCTTCGAGCGCTTCAATCTCACCGCGGGCAAACTCTGAGAAGGTACCATTCGGAAAAGCATCAATATATCTGCGATAGGCTTCAACGGTCGGGTTGGCTTGCGCGGCTTCAAACAACGCCTGTTCATCCGCCGGAGGATCTGCTGGGGCAGGGCTTTCAACCGCTGCGGTGTCATTGGTCAATTCGGATTCGATGGCTTCGGCCAACAGGGCGCGGGCATCGTCTGCGTAGGCGCTGTCAGGGTACCCGCGCAGGAACAGCATGATCTGAACTGGATCTTTGGTGGCTTGTACGGATTCCCAAAGACTGCGCGCAGCCAGATCTTCTGGGTCTTCAATCGGAGCATTCACAAAAGTGAAGTTGTTGGTCAGCGAGGACGTATCCCATGGTGTTTGCATGCCGTTGGTCTGATCAAGGACAGACACGCGGACCTGTTTGAACATCTGTTCCACAGCTACGCCTGGTTTGACCATTTCGCGTGCAAGCGCGGTTGTGAAGGGACTGTTCTCTCCCAAGCCGTCCAAAGCGACTGCGCCCGGCGAAGTTGCGTAGGACAGGAAGGTTCCGGTTGGGGCTTTCATCTCTGCCAGACCTGGCGAGTCAAACTCGGCCATGTTTTCGAACGGATTGTTGCGGCAGGCGTCAAGAATGACGAAATTCGTTCGGTTGCGCGCAGATGCCATCTGTCGAAGGACTGACTGAGCCTCAACGCCTTCGAGGTCCAAATCAGCCGCATCACTAAGGGAAACGTCTACGGGCAAAAGGTAGTTGTTGCCAAAGCTTTGAACACCGTGACCCGCATAGTAGAAAAGGCCGGTTGTGTCGGCACCGCCATTGCGCAAGCTGCGCCCGAAATCCGAAAGTGCCTGCTTCATTTCAAGTTGTGTGGCGTCGATCAATAAAATGACCTCGAAATCGATCTGTTCCAAGGTAGAGGCGATGAGTTGCGCATCACGGGTTGGGTTGTCGAGCGGGGACACCGTTTCATAGCCTGAGTTGCCGATCACAAGCGCAATGCGTTCCTGCGCCCAAGCGGGTAGCGTTCCAGCTCCAAGCACAAGCGTGGTTGCGGCCGTCAGTGTAAAAGTTTTTCCCAGTCGTTGAAGCCAGTTGATCAAAGCTTCCTCCTGCCGTAGCGGGTTGGTACATTCAAATAAATGGTATAAGATTTCTCAATGTCCATATTGTATCGCGTGTCCTAGGCAAGCATGCAAGGTCTATGCTAAGCTATGGTTTTATAAAGTTTGTACGTCTTCAACCGTTTCACGCAATTCATCTGCGAGGTCATTATGAGAATAACTCTCCATCGTGTTTTCTATGCCGTTGCCCTTATGGTCGTTCTTCCATTCGGCATGGCATCTGCCCAGAGTGCTGATCCGTTCGAGTATGGCTGGAATTTGGATGGCGACGCGTCCGAATTGAGGTTTTTGTCAGTCAAAAAGGCAAAAGTCGCGGAAACCAGCTCTTTTGCAACCTTGTCGGGCCTAATCACCGAGGACGGTCAGGCTCAGGTGAGGGTGCTTTTGGACTCGGTCGATACCAAGGTTGACCTGCGAAATGTGCGGATGCGATTTTTGTTTTTTGAAACCTTCCGCTTTCCAGAAGCCGTGATTACCACCCAATTGTCGCCAGAATTGTTGACAGACTTGCACATGACCCGTCGCAAGGAAATCGAACTGCCTTACACGTTCACCCTACGCGGAGTGACGTTAGAGCGGTCGACGGATGTCGCCGTAACGCTGATAGATAACGACCGTGTAGTTGTGTCGTCGATCACTCCCATCGCTTTCACCCTTGAGGAATTGGATCTTGAGGAGGGGCGCAGGAAGTTGGAAGAGGCCGCGAATGTCGACATCACGCCGATTGGAGTCGTCAGCTTTAACTTTGTGTTCGATCGTGCCCAGCAAGGGACACCCCCCGACCTGCCTGAAGCCACTTTGACCCCGGCTGCCGTGGCGCTGGAGGACAAAGGCAACATGACCGAAGAAGCCTGTTTGGGTCGCTTCGAGATTTTGTCCAAGACTGGGAATATATTCTTTGCCTCGGGTAGCACACGGCTAGATAACAAGAGCATTCCACTGTTGGAAAATCTTTATGACATCGTAAACCGTTGTCCGACTTTCCGGCTTGAAATTGCGGGTCATACGGATTCGGTTGGTAGCGATCAGCAGAACCAATCCATCAGCGAACGCCGCGCTGCATCTGTGGTCAACTGGCTGGCCGACAAGGGCATCCCGCAAGATCGCCTGACGTCAGTGGGTTATGGCGAATCCCGCCCGATCGTGGACAACGACACGGCAGCGAACCGCGCTCGTAACCGAAGGATCGAATTCACCGCGCTGGTTGAGTAAGAGGTACGCCAGCCACTTGGGAAAAAAGAAAAGGGCACCTGTTTTGCAGGTGCCCTTTTCTGTGATCGTTGGTTTTCCGGCTCAGTGTCAGGCGAATGGATCGTCCAGCACGCCGATAACGGGCATTAGGAATTCGCCATTGTTGGGGCTAAGTGCATCTTGGTAAAAACCGTCAATCGCGTTGACCGCATCGTTGATGCTGGCGTTCGTACCGGTGAACAGTGCCATCGCAGCTGACGCGTTTTCCACGTCAGACATACCCTTGTGCACGGCAAAATACGCCCCGATGTCGATCTTGTTTTCAAGATATGCACGGTCAGCAATTTGCTGATCCACAAAATCCTGTCCGAGTTCAGGCTTTAGTTCAGATTTTGCACCGCGCAGCGCTTCCAGAATGAACTGATCCCGCGACACCTGTCCGCTGTCCAGAACACCCACCCAGAAGTTGATGCCATCCTGATCCGGCGTTCGGCCCAAGACGTTGTTGTAAACAGCAGTCGCGAATTCATTGTTGGACGTGCCGTTGGGATAGGTCGCCCGCGTTTCTTCCTGATCAATGAAGAACGTCGCCATCTGTTCGAACGTGGTCCCATTGGCAAAGGCAGTGCCCCAGAAGTTCAGGCCGACGGCATCTGGTGCGCGGTTGAAATAGGCGATGTAGAGTTCGATGAAACTTTCGAAATTCGACGCGCTCAGACCTGTTGCCCCGTCAAACACGTTAAAGATGGCAGCGCCGCTAAAGTTGGTATCGAAGTCCAAAAGCTCGATGTTGATAAGTCTGTCTGTTCCTTCACCACCGCCGCGCCGATCTTGAATTTCGGTGGTGTCGGCGCTGAGGGTCAGCGTGTAGGATGACTGATTGCCGGAATACACTGCTGTGTCTGTACCGCTTTCGCCGTTGATCGTGTCATTGCCGCTTTGGCCTTCCATCGTATCGTTGCCGGAGCCGCCATTGATCAGTTCGGCATTGTCGCCACCGCGCACGAAATCATCGCTCGCACCCGTAAAGATGCGGTTTGCATTTTCGCCGCCCCCGTTGGGGTTCACCCGCGCAATGGTGCCGGGCAGCGTATCTATTATGACAATGTTCTCGCCGTCGATTGGGTAATTCGGCCATTGTGCGGCCACTTCGGCGACTGTCGCGGGTTCTTGTGTGTAGTCCACGCTGAACAGCAATTCGCCGTCAAGAGACCGCACTTCCATAGAAGCGACCGTTCCCGAAAGCTGGGACAGTTCAGCGGGGTTGTTTTTGGTGAACGTGCCAGTCAGTTCGATGTTCAGGCTTTCGCCAGTCACGCCTTCGATGAAGACGGCATTGGTGCCACTGGCGAATACGAGTTCGGTATTCGCGTTGCTTAGCGTGAAACTGGACGGGTTTTCAGACAGAACACTTGGCCGCGCATAGATGTACGCCGCCCCGTTTGGAATGCTGTCCGCGTCAGGTAGGTCTGCGAGTAGGCGTTTTTGAGGTGAGCTTTGATTAAGGGGCGGAGCGGATGCGGTGCCTTCGCCAGAGCTTTGGTGGCGCGAGAGCGAGCCCGGGCTTAGGCGGAAAAAGTCAGCCTCACCATAGTCCACTTGATACCCCAAGTCCTGCATCGCGGCGATGGTCAGTTCGCTGATCGGATTGTCCGGCACCGAAGGGTTGCCAGGGCCTGCGTCGGGTCTGCGTGTTTCGACGCGCGATGTCATCAGTTCTTCGTCAAAGACGGCCTCGCTCCAATATTGTGCGGCAAGGCCACCGTTTGCACCATCCTCAAGCGCGTTGGCTCCATTCAGATCGTCGCTTAGGTCTGCCAACTCGCGCAGGCCATTCGAACCGGTATATGTCGGCACCCCGTCTATAAGGCGAACGAGACCGAATTCTTCCCAAAGCGCACCAAAGCCCAATGCACGACCGATGGTGTTTGCAACGAATTCATCGAGATTAAGAAGTGTGCCAACCTCTTCCGAGTTGATCACGATCCGGGAATAGGTCGGCAGTGCGCCCGCCCCAGACGGACCATCGCGCTGGTCCAGAACGCTCGAGATAGCAAGGATCGTCTGTTCCACGCCTTCGAAGGACAGCTCGATATCTTCGATTGCGACCTCGATAAGAACATCGTCGACATAGCCATAGCCTTCGACAAAGCTGTAATCCAGATCTCCTGTGATGATGTCTTCCCAACGATCAACAGCATCGTCAAAAGCCGAGATGTAGGAGTCGGGGACGTCTTCGGATGCGAATTCGATGGTGATATTGAATTCGCCGTCGTCCAATGGGCCTAGATCGTTCAATTCCAGACGATATTGGCCTGTGGTGTCTCCAAATCCCCCGGCGGACAGGTAGAACGTGCCAGCCTGATCAGTGACGAATTGCAAGGCGCTGTTTGTTCCATCGCCGCCATCGTCGTTTTCGGTATTCTGAATCAGAACACCGTTGCTATCATAAACCCCTTTGAAGAACGGATCAGCCAACGCATTGCCGCCGCTTAGCGGAACCAGATTGATCTCATAAAGGCGATTTGCTGCGAGGTTGACCTCAAACCAATCTTCGTCTTGGGCAAAGTCGATCCGACCGGTCGCCGTGGCGCCGGGTGCAATCGTTCCCGTGGTGTCGATGTCGGACGCAAAGTCGTCTCGGATGCCAAGATTGATAACTTCGACCGTGTAGCTGCCCAGCCCGCCGGACGCGTCCTGAACGCCAATGAAAAAGTCGCCAGAAGACTGTGGTGAAAAATAGGACGTACTGTCGTCGCCGATCAATTGTTCGTTGACTGTCTGAACCGAAAAAATCGGGTTTCCAGCCAGATCGCTGGACGAAAATATGCCGACAAGGTCCGGATCAAGCAGCGTGCCGTTATTTGAGTCCAGACCCAGAACGTTGATTTGATATGTCGTGTTCGACTGCAAGTTGACGCGGAAAGCGTCGATGTCACCAATGGTTTCGATCTCGCCAGTGGCCCGCCCACCGACAGAGACGGACCCAATATTGCCCGCAATTCCCGGCAGAAAGTCATCGACGAAACCGGCGAACTCAACGGTCAAAGTGTAGTCACCAACGTTGAGGTCTTGCGCACCCGCGACTTCGATTTGATAGACTCCGTCGGAGCCGACAGAGAGGCCATCGACCAAGGCGTTGGTATCGACGCCGCTGTTATTGTCCGTGCTACCGGGGATCAAAGCACCGGTGCTGGAAAAAACACCGGTGATTTCTACGTTTGGATTTGAACCGCCGCCAGTTGGGAGGCCTTCAAGGGAAATGTTGTATTCGACCCCGGCCTGAAGCGTGACATCGAAACGGTCTCGGTCGCCAAGACTTTCGATGGTTCCAAGCGTGGGTACATCCACGATTGCGGAACCAAATGAATCTGCAAATGTCCCTGGCAGATAATCATCTGCTGCGCCCAGCGATATGATGTTCAGTTCGTAACCGCCAAGCCCGAATGGGGTATGGCTGCCCACCTCTATTTCGTAGGACCCATCTGTGTTGACGACAAAGCCGTCGACCAGAGCGTTTAAGCCCTGGCCGCTGTCATTGTCGGCCGAGTTTGTTACAAGCGTGTTGAGGTCGTCATAGACGCCGAAGATTTCGGGGTCTGCAAGCGTGCGAATACCGTCCGATGCAGAGATCAGGCTGATTGAATAAAGTTGACCGGCTTCGAGTGACACAACAAAGCGGTCCCTGTCTTCAAGCTGCTCAACGCTGCCCAGTTCAGGTAAGCCAAGATCAATGCTGCCAAACACCAGCGCATCATCCCCAGGCAGGTAATCGTCTAGCGTGCCGAATTCTACGATTTGCTCGGATTCTGTCTCTGCGCCGCGATCATCGATCGCGATGAATCGGATGATCAGGCTATCGCCTTCGGCGCCCGTCGCAGAGTTGATGAGAAGGTCGCCGTTTGCCAGCAGTTCGCCTGACGCCGTTGCTGTGTCGAAGGCAAACGGGATCACCGAGAACAATTCGCCACTGCCATCAGCGAAGTTGGTCAGCACATTGCCAATGACTTCGGGTTCCGTGAAGCTGTAGTTCTGGATTGGATCAGGTACGCCGTAGGGTGCGGAGTTGATCGCGAAACTACGTGTGAAGTCGATTTGCGTTTGGACGAGATCCCCTTGGACCGAGCCACCCAGCAGGTTGGTGTAAGTAAAGTTGGATGCTAGGTTCGGTACGATCCAGTCAACTGTTCCAAGAACCTGAACAGAAACCCCTTCGTCGTCTTCGACCAACTCATCTAACAAAGCTTCAAAGGTCAGAGTCTGGGTTTGGCCGAACGAGTAGGTGACATTGAAGTCTTCGCCATTGATCGCGTTTGCCGTTGTCACGATGATCGAGATTTGGCGATCTGCGATCAATTCATCTGGCGATCCGGTTCCGGGGAACGGTGGCGATATACCCAACGGCAGTTCAGTTGGGAGGGAATAGCTGAAATCGTCGCCTTCGTTCACGATCTCGGTCTGAGCGATCTCAAAGTATTCGATCTGGTAGAAGCCTTGGTCCAAGCCATTGGCCGATTGCACGCCGAAATAGTGCGTGCCGGTGTACGATGCGGTGTAAGTCGCTTCTGCATTGAACCCGATCCCAGAGTTGTCGTCTCCGGACCCGGGCTGCAGCATACCCAGATCGTCATAAACGCCAACGAACAGCGGATCGGCAAGCTCGTCTATGAGATTTCCAGTGTCTGTACGAACCTCGATGCGATATTCGTTTCCGGCCACCAGAGAGACTTCGAACCAATCTTCATCTCCGGTAAATTCAATTCGACCGAATGATGCGACGCTGCTGAGAAGTGGGCCGCCGTACACGGCGCTAAATCCAATAAAGTCGTCAAAATCGTCCATGCTAGGTCCAGTTCGTCAAATCGGACTTGCTTTTATTAAGCTTTGTCCATGTGAAAATCATATGCGTTTAATGGAGACTTGGTGTTTCCGCGCAAAAGTTGGGAGACATCAAGACGATCCGGGTCTTAGAAAGACTTTGGTTAACCAGCTACTGTTAGGGTTCAGCTTGAGATTTTTGCTTACGGTGAGTCAAGCGCGCACTGACCAAACCTACGTCTATTCTACCCAAAACGGTTTCTTGCTGTGCGCCCTGGGCGTCTTGTAGCCCTGCACACGGGGGCGACCAGATACAACGCAGCCAAATTCACAAAGAATTGGATGAATTTGGCGCGATCTCGACGTATGGTTGCAGCATACATTGCCAAACAAGTGATAGGATCAAATCATGAGCCGCATTGTCCGACTGTTTGTCCTTCCGTTTGTTCTCCTTTGGTCCAGCGTAGGGCTGGTTTGGGCGAGCCCGGATCGCGTCGCTCTGGTCATCGGCATGGCAGAGTATCAAGCAATCACAGAGCTGACCAATACGCGCAACGATGCTGACGCACTTGCAGACACGTTGACCGAAATCGGGTTTGATGTGACCCGTGTTGTCGATGCCAGCCTCGAAGAACTGCGCACGATCATGAAAGATTTCTCGTTCCGCTCCGAAACCGCTGACCTTGCCCTGATCTATTTTGCGGGACATGGGATCGAAGTGCAGGGCGAGAATTTTCTTATCCCGATAGACGCCCAACCACGGTCAAATGTGGATGTTCAAAACCAATCGGTCTCGCTTAAGGAAATGCTGGCAGTTGTCGAAAAGGCGCGGGTGATGCGGATCGTGATCCTAGACAGTTGTCGGGACAATCCACTGGGCGGTAGCATCGACACAAACGCTGTTGTCCAATCCGCGCTGCAATCAACAGATCAGGCGACGCGTGGGGTAGGGGGGCTTGCACCGGCAAATCCGGATCGAGGAACGCTGGTGGCTTTTGCCGCGAAAGATGGACAGGTGGCGCTGGACGGAACGCAGGGCAACAGCCCTTATGCACGCGCCCTGATTGACAAGATGTCAAAGCCGGGGTTGGAAATCAGCCTGATGTTCCGGCAAGTGCGTGATGCAGTCTTGGCGGAAACCCAGAACCTGCAAGAGCCCTATACCTATGGATCGCTGACGGGCCAGCCGTTCTACCTGACCGGGGCACCCGAAGATCAATCAGATGTTGCCGCTGCAGAACCATCCAAGTCATGGTCGAAACTTCGCCCGGATCAGGAATCCCAATTGTTGGCGCTGGCCAATCTGGGCGACACACGGTCTATGCTGGGGTTGGCCTATATTCGCCTGAACCCGGAAGATAGCCGTTTTGATCCTGAGCAAGCCGTCAGCTTTTTGCAGCGGGCCGTTGAGCGTGGATCTCCGGAAGCGCAAATGGAACTGGCAAAGCTTTTCGAACAAGGCATCGGCGTCGACGTAGACGAAGCCCGTGCACTAGAGCTTTATCAAGCGGCTGCCGATCAGGGATTTGCGGATGCCATTAACGATCTTGGTTTTTTGCATTACCAAGGCGGATTGGGACTGCGGCCAAACCCAACAAGGGCGTTGGAGTTGTTTGAACGGGCAGCAGATCTGCGTCACCCCGAGGCGCAATTCAACTTCGCGGCGCTTATCGACGACGGTTTGATCGCGGACAAGGGGCCTAAGGACGCTGCACAGTATCTTTACGCTGCCCTGCGTAGCGGTAGTCAGGACGTGTTGAACCTACTACTTGAACGACCGACCATGTTCGCCGAAGAAACCCGACGTGAATTGCAGGCGCAACTACAGGCGTTCGATTTCTACGATGGGACAATCGACGGAGATATCGGACCCGGAACCAAACGGGGCATCCGGGCCGCATATGGTCTTGAATAGGCCTTAGCTTGAGCGGAGCAACACCTTGTTCGACCCAACAGCAGCCGCGATGCGTTGGTAGTGAATGGCACGCGCCGCGTCCGAACTTGCCGACCGCAACAGGACGGTCTCGGCTTCGGCAACGATGTTGCTTGCTTGCCGATTCAGTTCAGCGGCGCGCGTTGCCTGAACGGCGCGCATCGGCGGTGTTGGCCGTGACTGGCCGCCCTCTGTTCTGATCCGAGCCGAGAGTGCAGGCTTCTGCCTGTCCAAGTTGCTGCGAACAAGACTGTCCAGTTTGCGCGCGGTATCCAAAAGCACCTCGCGTGCCTCCTCGTAGTCGCCATTCGCAGGAATCTCATCCGCAAGATCGCGGTATGTGGTGGCAAAGCATGAAACTCGATATTCGTCGCCCATGAATTCGCAGATATTCTGGATCTGGTTCAATTGATTCACGATCTGTGTGGTCCGCGCATTTGAAACAGCAACGGCGGGACCGCTGGGCGTGACCCGCCGGTTGTCGTCGTCCGCCCCACTGTTCGATCCACCACCGATATCATCGCCGCCAACTTGGGCATATTGCGGGTACACCAGTTCGACGCTGACCGACGCTGTGCCAGTGACAATCATGCTGCGCCCGGCGTCGGGCGTAGAGGCATATATCGGGGTCGACAGCATCCCCACGAGCACGGGGATACCAATAAAACGGGCAGTGGATGTCTTTGAAATCATGGTGTTGGCTTTCCGGCTCAAGTGAATGGATTGAAGGCAAACAAAATGGATAAACTTCCAACAATCGTTGGAAGTATGCTGGGTATCATATGTGACCTAACGGTAAGACGGGAGTGGATGCAAAGCAAGTTTGGCGTCTAAGTGGTGCTACGTAACGGGTCATTCGGCAGCGGTTGTGACTAGGAAATAAACCCATTCGCCTTTGAAATCGGGATCACGAGCGCGGGCGTTTCTGATGCGATCCCGCAACCATTCCAGATAGGGTTCAGCCGACTCAACCAAGGGGCGCACGCCGTCATAAAGGGGTGTCGAAGATGCGAAGGCTACTGCAATTTCTTGGCCGAACGGCGGACCGATCTCAATATACAATCCCGGCTCTCCTGCGGCCAAGGGGCGATCTGCGCCGATTTGCAGGGCGGAGTCTGCTTGGGTCAGCGTCAATGGTGTGAATTGATTGGGCAGAAGGTGGAGCACGTTGCCGTCGGCGTCGAAGTAATCCACGTAGACATAGGCATCGTAGTCAGCGCCTTGCAACGTCATGACCAAAGGGTTGCCAGACGTGTAGCGAAACTCGCGGGCATGCGTGTTTTCACCAACCAGCAAGGGATTGGTGATCTGGTCGGTTGATTGCGGCAATCCAACTGCGGCTATGCCGGTCAGCGCGTTGCACTGTGGGCGCGGAAGGATAAGCAGGTTTTCCCGGACGGGAATGTCCGTTCCCATCTGCGCCTGCATTGCTGAAACGACTTCGGCACGCAGTTCCGGTTCCGGCACATGGCCCGCAACCAGCAGCGTGTTGTCAGTTGGATCGAATTCGACCCGTAACCGCGAACAGGGGACTGCGCTTAGAACTCCGGTGATACCGTCGCGCACCTCGGCAGCAGCTCCGCTTAAATCTCCGGGTTCCATGAAGCTTTGAAACGCGGAAAGCGATACTGGATCAACAGCGCCATCACCTGATCCTTGAAATGCAAGTGCAGCTTTGGCGTGGTCGACCTTAGGCTGGACAGCTGCTGCGGTGTCCCGATCCATCGGCCTTTGGGCGACGGCGAATATGTTGGGCTGTCTTTCTTGGGCTGTATCTGACTGTGTAGACAAAGCTTTTGCCGTCGGCGCGGCGAGCGCGGGTTCTTCGGGGCGGAAGACAGCTGGTTGAACCACAGTCGCCGATGATGTTGAGAGGGGCAGCACGGATGGTACTGCTGCGCTTGTGGGAAGGATTTGCGCGCTTTCGAGAGATGCTGACGGCAGCACGGTCGCCGCAGAAGTCGAGTCCGCCGATAGCGAAACCGAAGCCGCCGTCTGCGTAGCCGGTGTAGAAAAAGCCGCAACCTCTGTCCTAAGCGGTGCCGCCGCCGCGTTGGTCTGCGGCGCAGTCACGGCGTCGATGCTCTGGGCCGTGTCTACTACAATTTCCGCCCTCGATCCCGCTGGCAGTTCTGCTGCAATGCTTTCACCTTTGGATGCCGACGCTGCCGTCTCAATAATTGCGGGGTCGACAGATGTGGCGCGTGACGTGGGGATTTGGCCCTGACCCAAAGCCGCGCCGCTTGTATCGCCGGTAAGAGCTTGATCGGACTCCGGTGCGGTTTCCTTTGCTGTGCTTCGCTGCACTTGGTAGGCGGCCAGCTCAAGCTGGGTTTCGGGAACGGGTTGTTCGGGGATGTCGCCGGGACGGGTTGCGAGGTAAATCGCATACGCCCCCGCGCCATGCGAAACCACCGACACGACACATGCCAATGTCCATGTCAGAGCAGCCCGCATCATCGGACCGGCGGTGTGGTTTCGGGGGTGACGACAAGAACAACATCTCGCGCCCCCAATGCTTCGATACGACTGACAAGAGGGAGCACATGGCGCAATTCCGTGTCTCGATGAGCATTGATCCGAACCAGCGTTTCGGACGTGCTGGTCAAACGGGCGGTGATGCTGTTGTCCAAAGCACCCGCTTCGACTTCAATACCGTCCACGGCCAGATCACCAGTGGCGGAAACCGAAACCGTGATGCCGCCAGATGGCATGTCTGCGCCGGTTTCCGCAGTGGGCGGGCTGACATCAAAAGGGGCGGTGGCGTCCATGCGCCCGATCAGCATGAAAAAGACAAGCAGGAAGAACACCACATCGATTAACGCCACGATGGTTTCAGGTGGTTGCTTTGTGACTGGACGTGAGAGTTTCATTCCGCCACCTCAAGCCGGACAACCCGCAGATTGGTCACCCCTGCACGGGTGGCGGCATCCATCACCGAAACCAGTGCCTGCATGTTAGCTGCACCCGAGGGCAGGACCAGTATACGCAGGGCGGGCGATGATTGCAGGCGCTCTCGGAACATCGCTTCTAGTGCTGGTACGTCCATCCCGGCACCACGCAAGGTTGGGATGCCGTTCGCGCCAATACGGATCATCAGAGTCGCACCCTTGCCTTCGGCTAATTGGGGCGCAGAATTGGTTGGGTCGTCGACGCGTTTCACAGCTGGGATCATGTCGAGGTTGAGATAGGTCGACGTAACCATGAAAAAGACCAGCAGGATCAGCATCACATCAATCATCGGCACTAGCGAGATCAACGCCTTGGGCGGCTTGGGCCGACTGAGACTAAGAATGCTGGGGACTTGCATGCTGCGCCCCTATTTGTGTGGCTGATCCGCGATCAGCATCAACTGCGATATGGCCCCTTCGATCACTTGCGCGCCGCGTTCAGCGCGTCCCGACAAAAGCGATGCGCCCACAGCGGCTGGGATCGCCACCAGAAGGCCAGCGGCGGTGGTCAGAAGCGCCTGCCAGATACCGCCAGCGAGGACCGAGGCATTGGCCGCACCTTCGGCCATTTCCAGTTCCTGAAACGACTGAATCATTCCCAATACGGTCCCCAAAAGTCCCAGCAGCGGCGAGATCATCGCAACAAGTTCCAGCAAGCGGATATTGCTGTTCATACGGCTTAGTTCTTCGTTCCCTCGGCGCAGGAGTTCGGTCATCAGGGGTGGGCCGGAGCGCCCGTCGCCAAGCGCCTTGATTGCAAAGGCCAGCACACGGTCGGCTGGGGCCGAACCACCTTCGGCCTTGCGCAGCGCGTCGTCTGGATTACCAGCCTCAAAGCTGGCGAGAGCAGACTCGCGGTTGGCCGCGCCTTTGGTGACCGGCAGCAACTGAATGATCTTGTAGACGATCAGTGCCAGCGAAAACACCGACATCGTCGCGAGCAATAGAATGATCGGCCCACCGGTTCCGATACTCGAAAATGCGTCCAACACTTTACTTCACCAGTGCGGCGTCTGTCTTGCTGCCCAGCTTGAGGAATTCAAAACAGTCGGTGTTGTCTTCGTTCTGTGGTTTACAGACGGGCATATCGTGCAAAACGATTTCAGAGATGTCCGAACAGGCGATTTCTGGTATGGCAAAGAGCTTGAGTGTTGTGCGCTGCACAGGCAGTGGGGAGGCGTCGATCGACAGCAAACGGTCGATCACGCCGTTGCCGTCAAGGATGGCGAGGCTCATCTCGAACCCCTCAACCGACATTCCCCAAGTAGAACGCCGTCAATTCTATGTTGCCGCCGTTCTGCGGACGGATCAAGCCTCTCGGCCACGCCAGACCGCGGTTCGGGCATCCGATGCACGAGCTGAATAGGATTTCTGGTCCCGGTGACA
>JANSYF010000074.1 GCA_024742575.1 Paracoccaceae bacterium
AAAACAAGGGCAGACAGGGATTGTTGCGAAAATGAGAGCGGTTTTTTTCCTAAAACGACACATCAGTATCGCCGCGCTGGCACTCGCGCTTAGCGCGCAATCGGGCGCGGCCAACCCACAACACGGCATAGCTATGTATGGCGACCCCGAACTCCCACCGGATTTTGTGTCCCTGCCCTATGCCAACCCGGACGCGCCCAAGGGGGGGCGCATCGTCACGGGTGAGGTTGGGAGCTTTGACAGTCTCAACCCGCATATCTCAAAAGGCTCGACGCCATGGCAACTGCGGTTCCTTGGCTACGAAAGCCTGATGGGCAGAAATTGGGATGAACCCTTCACGCTTTACGGCCTTCTCGCCGAATCAATCGAGGTGGGCGAGAATCGGGATTGGGTCGAATTTGTCCTGCGCGAAGAGGCGGCGTTCTCGGATGGCACGCCGCTCACCGTCGAAGACGTGATGTGGTCTTACGAAACGCTCGGCACCATCGGCCATCCGCGCTACCACGGCGCGTGGAACAAAGTGGCGTCGATGGAGCAGACGGGACCGCGCAGCATCCGCTTCACCTTCAACGAAGATGATCCCGAAATGGCGCTACTGATCGGCATGCGCCCGATCCTGAAAAAGGCCCAGTGGGACGGCAAGGAATTCGACGCTTCCGGCATCGACGAGGTTCCCATTTCTACCGCCGCCTATGTGATCGACGATTTTGAAGCGGGGCGCTTTGTCAGCCTCAAACGCAACCCCGACTATTGGGGCAAAGACGTCAACTTCATGCGCGGTCAGGCCAACCTCGATGAAATCCGCATGGAATTCTACGGCGATGGAACTGCCATGTTCGAAGCCTTCAAAGCTGGTGCGCTGAATTCCAGTCGCGAATTCAATGTCGAAAAATGGGATACCCAATACGACTTCCCCGCCATCGACAAAGGTGATGTGGTCAAATCAGTCATCCCGCACGAAAGACCCTCGGGCATGACTGGCTTTGTGATGAATACCCGTCGCGATGCGTTCAAAGATTGGCGCGTGCGGGATGCGATGCTGCACGCCTTCAACTTTGAATTCATCAACGAAACGATGACCGGTTCGAAACAGCCGCGCATCAGTTCGTATCTCTCGAACTCGGTTTTGGGGATGCAGAATGGCCCGGCGGAAGGTCGCGTGCGCGATCTGCTTGAACCGTTTTCGGCAGACCTGCTACCGGGCGCGCTTGATGGCTATGCCCTACCCGTCAGTGATGGCACCGAACGCAACCGTGGCAACATTCGCGCCGCAATCGACCTGATGGAAGACGCCGGTTACACCATCACCGAAGGCCAGATGGTTGGCCCGGACGGCGCACCCTTCACGTTTGAGATTCTTCTCAAACAAGGAAGCACCGAAGAACAGTCGATCATCGACCTTTACACCCAGTCGCTGGAACGGGTCGGCATCACACCCACGATTACCACGATCGACAGCGCGCAGTTCAAGGAACGAACCACCAATTACGACTTTGACATGAGCTACAATCGCTGGGGCATGTCACTTAGCCCGGGCAACGAACAAAAGCTGTATTGGGGCTGTGACG
The DNA here is from genome assembly GCA_024742575.1 of Paracoccaceae bacterium. Taxonomy (GTDB): domain Bacteria; phylum Pseudomonadota; class Alphaproteobacteria; order Rhodobacterales; family Rhodobacteraceae; genus Marivita. The sequence goes on from JANSYF010000074.1 coordinate 1,569, forward strand.
GCGTCGAAGCCCCCGGTACGCGCAACTGGATGGGCATGTGTTCGCCTGCCGCCGAAGCGATGATCGACGAGATTCTCAATTCGGAGTCGCGCGACGACTTCATCGCGGCCACCCGCGCTCTTGATCGGGTGCTGACCACAGGGCGCTACGTAATCCCAATCTACCAGTGGAATATCAGCCGCATTGCCCATGCCAAACAGTTGAAATACCCGACCGAAATTCCGATCTACGGCGATTGGATCGGCTGGCAGCCCGATGTCTGGTGGTGGGAAGAGGAGTGAAACATGCGAGCATGCACTCTGCTGATAGTGATCGCAGGCGCGCTCAGCGCCTGCGCCACGGTTGACGGGATCGGTCAGGATATCTCAACCACGTCCCGGACTGTGCAGTCATGGTTCTGACGCATAGCGTTTTCAGGATCGCTTGCAGGACCTTGCCTGACCTTTCACAAATCACGAAGTAAGCGATGTGACCCACAGGATGCTGGCGTCATCGTCCGACACCGAAATCACATTATGGCCCATTGTTGAGTCATAATAGGCGCTGTCGCCGCGCCGCATCTCAACGGGTTCGTAGAATTCGGTGTATAGCCGGATCACCCCGGTCAGAACGTACAGAAATTCTTCACCGTCATGGCGAACCCAGCCGTCGAATTCCTCCACCGACCGTGCACGTACCCGCGCGCGATAGGGCAGCATTTGCTTCTTGGTCAGGGATTCGGCCAAGAGTTCGTGTTCATAGGTGGTCGTGGCGTGGTGCTGGCCCTTACCGTTGGGGGTCATCACCATCCGGCCATTCACCTTTTCCCGCTGCGGCGGCGTGAACAGCTGCGGAACGCCGATCTGCAAACCCGTCGCCAGCTTTTTCAGGGCGTCATAGGTGGGCGACATCTGCCCATTCTCGATCTTCGACAGCGTTGAACGCGCCAGCCCAGCCTGTTGCGCGGCCTGTTCCAGCGTCCAATTCCGCGCCTTGCGCAGGTCGCGCACGCGTTCCCCCAGGTTCAGCGGCTCGGGCTGATCGTTGCTTCCGGTGTCCCGGGCGATGCGGATCAAGTTCTTTGGATCATGAGTCATAAAGTCATCTATAAGCGTGGCCTTTCGCTGCGGCAACCGGCGCTTGCGGCGCATTCGTTTGCGGCCTAGGGCTTTTCCCATGACTTCGCTTTTCGACACGGGCCATTGGCCGCCCTGCCCGCAGAATTTCAATCTGACCGCCCATGTGCTGGCCGCCGCAGACCGTGTGCCGGACAAGATCGCGTTGGCCGTGGTCAAACCCACAGGCGCGCAACGTTGGAGTTATGAGCGTTTGCGCAGCGCCATCCTTGGCACTGCAACCGGGCTGCGGCAAAGCGGATTGCAACATGGCGACAGGCTGTTGCTACGGGTTGGCAATTCAGTCGAATTTCCGGTGGCATATCTTGCAGCCATCGCGGTTGGCATCGTGCCCATCCCCACCTCGTCGCAGCTGACTGAACCAGAAGTGCAGGTCTTGATCGATATGACAGATCCGACGGCGGTTCTGCATGACGGTCAGACCGCCTGCCCGGCAACCGTACGGGTGATCCGTACGGATCAGATGGCCGAATGGTACGCTCTGCCGCCTGCATCTTACGACTACGGCGATCCGAACCGACTCGCCTATATCATCTTCACCTCCGGTACATCCGGCAAACCCCGTGCCGTCTGTCACGCCCACCGTGCCATTTGGGCGCGCGGCATGATGATGGAGGGCTGGTACGGATTGACCGAGTCGGATCGCCTGATGCACGCAGGCGCGTTCAACTGGACCTACACGCTGGGCACAGGCCTGCTGGACCCATGGACCAAAGGCGCCACCGCTCTGATCCCGGCGCAAGGTGTCGAGCACGCGCAGATCCCGCTATTACTCAAGCGCCATGAGGTGACAATTTTTGCTGCAGCTCCGGGGGTTTATCGCAACATTCTAAAGTCAAACAGTCTCGACCTTCCCAAGCTGCGCCACGGCCTGTCTGCCGGGGAAAAGCTGCCCGCCTCGATCCGCGATACATGGCAGGCGTCAACAGGCACCCGCGTTTACGAGGCGTTCGGCATGTCGGAATGCTCAACCTTTATTTCCGCGCCGCCGGGATCGCCCGACTTACCGCCCGAAAGCCTTGGCTGGCCCCAGCTGGGTCGCCGCGTGGCGATCTTGGGCGAAACCGGCCCCGCCCCCGTAAACGCGCCCGGTATAATCGCCGTGCACCGTGATGATCCGGGACTGATGCTGGGCTATCTGAACCAACCGGAAGAGACCGCCGCGCGCTATCAAGGCGATTGGTTTTTGACCGGAGACATTGGGGAAGTCACTGAAAATCATGATATTCTTTATCATGGTAGGGCCGACGATATGATGAACGCAGGCGGTTATCGCGTCAGCCCATTGGAAGTCGAGGCCGCGTTACTCGCCCATCCTGACATTCAAGAGGTTGGCGTTACGGATATCGAAATCAAAACCGACACCCGCATTATCGCCGCCTATTATGTGGCTGATCACGACTTGGATGCAGACAGTCTTAACACCTTTGCTGCTGAACGCCTTGCCCGGTACAAACAACCGCGCCTGTACCAGCGCATTGCGTCCCTGCCGCGCAATGCCAACAACAAATTGTTGCGCCGGGTGCTACCTGATCAGTCAACCCTCTGACCTGCGCTTATCAATCGTCAAACAGTCTGTTAGACCATCGTCAACGACTATAAAGGAAGACTCATGGTCAAGCTCGACATCATGTCCGACCCGATTTGCCCTTGGTGCTATATCGGAAAGACAAACTTTGACCGTGCGCTGGAACAGCGTCCGGATCATCCGTTCCTGATTACGTGGCACCCGTTCCAATTGAACCCGGACATGCCAAAGGAAGGTATGGATCGTCGCGCCTATCTTGAAGCTAAGTTTGGTGGCAAAGAAGGCGCCGTGCGCGCCTATGCGCCTGTGGTTGAAAACGCCGAGAAAGCTGGCCTGAAGATCAACTTTGAAGCTATTGAAAAGACACCAAATACTTTGGATGCGCATCGACTAATTCACTGGGCAGGGATCGAAGGTCATCAGAACGCGGTCGTGGACGCCCTATTCACTGCGTATTTCGTGGAAGGACGCGATATTGGTGCCGCTGATGTGCTGGCCGACATCGCGGATTCCTGCGATATGGATGCCAGTGTCGTGCTGCGCCTTCTGGGCACAGATGAAGACCGCCGCGATATCGTAGACCGCGATGCGGCTGCGAGGGGAATGGGCGTCACATCCGTGCCGACCTTCATCGTTGCCAGCCAACATGCCGTTCCGGGCGCGCAACCGACCGAGCTTTGGCTCAAGGTCATGGATGATCTGGCGCAAACCGCCTCCTGAGCGATGCAGTTTCCGTTCCGTGTCATCACTCTGGTTGTTACTCTTGCGACGATTGTGGCAGGCGGGACGATGTTTTTTCGGTGGGCCGAAGGATGGAGTTGGCTCGACTCGTATTTCTTTACGGTCGTGACCCTGTCGACGGTTGGTTACGGCAGTCTTGTGCCGCAAACCGCGCTTGGAAAGATCGGAACAACCGTATTCATTTTTGTCGGCCTTGGTGTGTTCGCGGTTGCAATTCAGCAGTTCGGTATGTTTGCCATGCGCAAGCGTGAAGAACACACAGAATGGCTCGTTGCGCGGTTTCAGGAACCCGAAGAAACCGCCAATACCGACGAAGATCCAAGCGAACCAGAACAATCCCCAAGGTCGCGTCCCCAGTAAGCGCCACAAGGTCTGTTCCCTCTGCAATCTTGCTGCTAGGGCTGTCTTACTAATTTCAGGACAGCCTTATGCCGAACGCCATGCCGCGCACAGAATTCATAGCTTTGATGGCGATGCTGGCGGCGACCGTTGCGGTTTCGATCGACGCGATGTTGCCGGCTCTGCCGCAGATCGCCGAAGAACTGACGCCCGAGAACATCAACCAAGCCCAAATGATCCTGACCATGTTTGTTTTGGGCATGGGGCTTGGTACATTTTTCACGGGCCCATTGTCTGACACCTTCGGGCGCAAGCCGGTGATGCTGTGGGGCGCTGTGCTATACACGGTCAGCGCCTTCATCGCGGCACAAGCACAAACGCTGGAAGTGTTGCTGATCGCGCGGGTGTGTCAGGGGATCGGTGCTGCTGGACCGCGTGTTGTTGCAATGGCTGTGGTGCGCGACCTCTATATGGGACGCGGTATGGCGCAGATCGTGTCATTCATCATGGTCATTTTCACGCTGGTACCCGCCATCGCGCCGTTACTAGGCTCAATCCTGATTGACGCTTACAGTTGGCGAGCCGTGTTCTACGGCTTCATGGTTTTTTCTGTGATTTCAGCGGCCTGGCTTGCATTTCGCTTGCCGGAAACGTTGCCGGTCACCCGTCGCCGCCCCTTCCGCGCCGAATCTCTGCGCAGTGCTGTGGTTGAGATGTTTGTTCACCCTGTCGTCTGCTTGTCGATCCTTGTTCAGAGCCTGTGCTTTGCCATGCTCTTTTCTATGCTGTCGAGCGTTCAACAGATCTACGACATCACATTTGATCGCGCCGATACGTTTGCGCTGTGGTTCGGGTTTGTCGCCATTGTCGCCGGTAGTTCGGGCTTTTTGAACGCCAGCCTTGTGATCCGCCTCGGCATGATGTTTCTGGTGCGCGCCATGTTGATCGCTCAGGTCGGTTTCTCTGCGCTTATGGTGGCGATCGCCTATGCCGCCAGCGCCGGGCATATCTCGGACACGCTATTCTTCGCGTTCTTTGTGTTCTGGCAAATCACCGTTTTCTTCCAAGCTGGAATGACGCTGGGCAACCTTGTGGCAATTGCGCAAGAACCGATGGGCCATATCGCAGGCATGGCGGCAAGTGTCATTGGCGCGGTAGCCACGGTCGTCGGTGTCACGCTCGCGATCCCGGTTGGTTTGATGTTCGACGGCACACCAATCCCGCTGGCTGCTGCAATGCTCCTCGAAGCGGGGTTGGCATTGTATTTAATGCGCCTAATGATGAAAGCCGACGCGCAACTATCGCCACAGTTGGGCACCCACTGACCCGACAACGGAAAGGACGCCTCCAATGTCGAAGATCAAAGTCGATAACCCCATCGTTGAAATGGACGGCGATGAAATGACCCGGATCATCTGGGATTTCATCAAAAAGAAACTGATCCTGCCATACCTGGACATAGACCTGCTCTATTACGATCTGGGCATCGAAGAGCGTGACCGCACCAACGACCAAATCACCATCGACGCTGCCGAAAAAACCAAAGAGGTGGGTGTGGCCGTCAAATGCGCCACCATCACGCCGGACGAGGCGCGGGTCGAGGAATTTGGCCTTAAGCAGATGTGGCGCAGCCCGAATGGCACGATCCGCAACATTCTAGGTGGCGTGATCTTCCGCCAACCGATCATCTGCCGCAACGTCCCCCGCCTTGTTCCCGGTTGGACCAAGCCCATTGTTGTCGGACGCCATGCCTTTGGCGATCAGTATAAGGCGACTGATTTCAAGTTCCCCGGTGCGGGCAAGCTGACCATGAAGTTTGAGGGCGCTGATGGTGAAGTCATCGAACGCGAGGTTTACGACGCGCCCTCTGCGGGTGTGTTCATGGGGATGTATAACCTTGACGACTCGATCAACGATTTCGCGCGGGCGTCGTTCAACTACGGCCTCAACATCGGTTGGCCCGTTTACCTTTCGACCAAGAATACCATTCTGAAACAGTATGATGGACGCTTCATCGAGATTTTTGCCGAAGTCTTTGAATCCGAATTCAAAGACGCCTTCGAGGCAAAGGGCATTGAATACCAGCACCGTCTGATCGACGACATGGTGGCGTCTGCATTGAAATGGTCGGGCGGGTTTGTCTGGGCCTGCAAAAACTACGATGGCGATGTGCAATCCGACACCGTGGCGCAAGGGTTCGGGTCATTGGGTATGATGTCGTCGGTCCTAATGACGCCAGACGGCAAGATTGTCGAAGCCGAGGCTGCCCACGGCACCGTCACCCGCCATTACCGACAGCATCAGGCGGGGGAACAAACCTCGACCAACTCCATCGCATCGATCTACGCGTGGACCGGCGCTTTGAAACATCGCGCCAAGCTGGACGAGAACATCAGCCTGCGCGCTTTTGCCGAAACCCTTGAGCGCGTCGTGGTGGAAACCGTAGAGGCCGGGTTCATGACCAAGGATCTCGCCCTACTGGTCGGGCCGCAGCAAAGCTGGTTGACCACAATGGGCTTTCTGGAAAAGCTGGATGAACGGTTGAATGCAGCTTTGACGGGGTAAGAACGATGCGGTGGTTCGCGGTATTCCTGTTTTTGGCGGCTCCGCTTTGGGCGCAGTCCTATCCGGATTACGTGCGCACCACGATCACCGACAGTGCCGATCTATTAACTGATGCGCAGGAAGCGGCGCTTGATGTGCGGCTTTCAGGATTGCGTTCGGATACCGGGATCGAATTCGCGGTTCTGACCCTGCCATCGCAAATGCCCTATGCCGCGGCACAGTCACTGGAAGACTTTGCAACGGGATTGTTCGATCACTGGGGCATCGGAAACGCCACCCGTAATGACGGTATCCTCGTGCTGGTCCTGTCCGAAGACCGCGCCATGCGCATCGAACTGGGCGCAGGCTATGGGCGCGACTGGGATCGCGTTGCGGCGGATGTTGTCAACCGAACTTTCCTGCCTGCATTTTCCAACGATGATTACGCAACAGGCATCACCGATGGGGTCGAAGATGTGATTGCGTCGATCGCGCTCCCGTTTTCGGGTGGTTCCGAGGCGCCTGTTTCGGATGATACGCTCGGCACATGGATGGCCGTGATATCCATGGTTGGCATGTTGCTGTTCAAAGTGCGCAAGTGGTTGGCGGATCAAATGACCCGACTTCGGCCTTGTCCAAACTGCGGAAGCCGCGCCCTGAGCAGGACGCGAAAGACCTTACGCAAGGCGACAAAGACCAGCGAAGGCGCCGGAGAGGCGATCACCCGCTGTAGCCAATGCAGCTACCGGGACGTGCACCCATTTACGGTGTCACGTGTATCTTCTTCCTCCGGGGGCAGTTTCGGCGGTGGGCGATCCGGCGGCGGTGGTGCCTCGGGACGCTGGTAGGTGCTTGACATTGGGATATTATGTCATAATTGCTGACCTATGTTTCTGCTCAGCAAACCATCCGCAGACCGGCATACGGTTTTAGAAGACATCCAAGGTATCGTGATCGGCGCCACCCTTGTGGCGCTTTCGATCCAGTTCTTGTCTCAGGCCAACCTCATCACCGGACAGATTGCTGGGCTTGCGCTGATCACAAGCTATGCCACCGATTGGTCTTTTGGCCTTGTCTTCTTTGTGCTGAACCTGCCTTTCTACATCTTGGCAGTGCGCCAACTGGGCTGGACCTTCACGCTAAAGACCTTTGTCGCTGTGGCGTTGATGTCCACGATTTCCGAACTCTTTCCCTATGTGCTGACCGTCGACATGGTGCACCCGGCGTTGGGGGCGATGCTGGGCGGCGTGCTGGCAGGGATCGGTCTATTGTCGCTAATTCGGCACGGGGCGACGCTGGGCGGTGTGGGCATTGTGGCACTTTGGTTGCAGGATACGCGCGGCGTTCAGGCAGGCAATACGCAGTTGTTGTTTGACGTATTTGTGTTTGGGTTGGCCTTTTGGATTCTGCCAGCCGAAGTGGTTGTTTGGTCGCTTCTGGGTGCCGTGATCCTGAACATGATCATCACAGTGAACCACCGCCGGGACCGCTACGTCGCGCGGTCCTGATTCACTTCTGCACAGAAAATAGTCAAAAACGACATAATGTCGCAATTGGCGCAGATTGCGCATGCGGCTGGCGGCAGCATTTCCGTGACATTACGGAGATGCAGATGCGCGGTGATCGTTCTGCCCTGACACTTGTTCTGCGCACCATAGGGGCGCGGCGGGGACGCGCGGCGCGCGGACGGCCCTGACACGGAAACGCCCGAGCCCGTCCTATCCCTTTTTGAAGAGACATCTCATGACCGATCTGTCCCCCCGTCGCGCCGGTGGCCGTGCTGCCCGCAGGCAGGCCCGTGCCAATCCGTTGGCCGACAACCTGCGTCCTATTCGCCCCGGCATGTCCGGTGGCCGCTACGATCCGCTTGATGCGGCGGATCTCGATCGTATCCACAACGCCGCCCTTACCGCTTTGGAAGAGATCGGCTTATCCGAAGCCCCGGCCTCTGGCATCAAGATCATGACCGATGCAGGCGCGATCCTAGGCGACGATGGCCGTATCCGTTTTCCGCGTGCGTTGGTCGAAGACATGCTGGCCCTTGCCAATCGGTCGGTCACGCTGTGCGGGCGCGATCCCTTGTATGACCTCGATCTGTCCGGCACCCGTGTCCATTACGGCACCGCGGGCGCTGCGGTGCACATGGTCGATGTAAAGACTGGGCACTACCGCGAAAGCACGGTGCAGGATTTGCACGACGCCGCCCGTATTGCGGACCAACTCGACAACATCCATTTTTTGCAACGCCCGATGGTGGCGCGGGATATTGTCGACAACAAGGAAATGGATCTGAACACCATCTACGCCTGCAGTTCCGGCACCTTCAAACATATTGGCGTTTCCTTTACCGAACCGTCTTTCGTACCAGACGCCTTGGAACTACTTCACCTGATTGCGGGAGGCGAGGATGCCTGGCGTGCCCGGCCTTTCGTGTCGAACTCCAACTGTTTTGTCGTCCCACCGATGAAATTTGCCACCGAAGCCTGTGAAGTCATGGAGGCTTGCATTCGGGGCGGCATGCCGGTTCTGCTGCTCAGTGCGGGTCAGGCCGGGGCCACAGCCCCCGCCTCTATCGCTGGGGCAATCGTACAGGCAGTTGCAGAGTGTTTGGCCGGTGTCGTCTATGTCAACGCGATGGCACCGGGGCATCCGACCATCTTTGGGACATGGCCATTTGTGTCTGACCTGCGCACAGGTGCCATGTCAGGTGGCTCGGGCGAACAAGCGCTGTTGACTGCAGGCTGCGCGCAAATGCATCGCTACTACGGCCTGTGCGGCGGTGCGGCGGCGGGTATTGCTGACGCCAAACTGCCTGACATGCAGGCGGGATGGGAACAGATGTGCTCGAATGTCATGGCCGGGCTCTCGGGCCTGAACATGGTTTACGAGGCAGCAGGGATGCATGCCTCTCTTTTGGGGTTCTGCCACGAAAGCCTGATCCTAGGTGATGACCTGATCGGTCAGGCGCTGCGGTGTGTACGTGGTATCGAAGTGACAGAAGATGATCTGAGCATTGAGGTGATGCGGGCCACCTGCATTGGCGGGCCGGGCCATTACCTTGGTAGCGACGACACATTGAACCGAATGCAGCGTGACTATGTCTACCCAGTTTTGGGCAACCGCGCGTCACCCAAGGAATGGGTCGAACAAGGTCAGCCGATCTTGGTGGACAAGGCGACCGAACGCAAAGAGATGATCCTCTCGAAACCTGCCCGTGCCCGGTTTGAACCCGACGTCGATGCGGCGATCCGCAGCCGCTTCAATATTCACCTGAATTGATCCGACAATGTGGCGCGGGGGGCTGGTCCCCCCGTCCACAATCGGCCATGAAGATCCCATCGCTCAGGAGATCGCCATGCCCTATTTCGTCCTCATGCTTGCCGTTCTGGCTGAAACCATCGGCACCACCGCATTGCAGGCTAGCCAACAGTTTAGCCGCCCCCTGCCCTCGGCCATCGTGGTTGTGGCCTATGGGGCCGCCTTCTATCTGTTGGCGATTGCGTTGAAGACGTTCCCAGTGGGCATTGCCTACGCCATGTGGTCCGGTATGGGGATCGTGTTTATCGCCATCATCGGTCTTGTTGTGTTTGGCCAACGGCTTGATTGGCCAGCGATCCTTGGCATCGCCATGATCATGGCGGGCATTCTGGTGATCAACCTCTTCTCGAACACCGCCACTCACTAAGAAAAACGCGCACCGGAGGGACCGATGCGCGTTTCGTGCCTTACGACAAGGTGCCGCCTTAAAAGCGGAAGCTGCCCCTGATCGACACTGTGTCCGCCTCAACATCGATGCCTGTATCATCAAAGTCATCAAAGCGGTGGGCAAGGTACTCGCCGCCCACAGTAAATTGCTCGGTCACTTTGTATTCGACGCCAAGGCCACCGACGATCCCGGTATCATCGCCGATATTGCTGCTAAGTTGTGCTGCACCAACGGTCCCGTAGACCAGTGTCCGCCCAAGGTCATAACCACCGCGGACCTTTGCCCGCAGAATGTCATCAACCTCAATACCGCCCAGTTCGATGTCTTCGCCTGTTTGGTAGTCCAATTCGCCACCAACCACGAATTGACCAAAGTCGTAATCGTAACCGCCATACACGCCGTAGACGCCTTCGCTGTCTTCAAAGTCATCGGCGTCTGCAGACAGGTTTCCAAAGCTCAGACCACCGTAAGCGCCGGTCCAGTCGCCACCTATCGGGGTCGGAGCCACGGTGACCGGTTCCACGATCATCGGCTCCACAGGGGCCGGGTCGGCGCTGCCCGCATAGGTCGAGGTCGCTGCGACAGCCACAAGAGCCGTGCCAAGCAAAATGCGTTTCATGAGAGATCCTTTCTCGTTTGCCTCATTGGTCGCGGTAGACGCAGAAGCGATCTGCCGCGCTGTTGTCTTAACGTTGGCACCCTTGATCCCGTTTCAACGCCAAGGGCAGAGCTTTCTTGGAACGCGCGGTTTTCCGGCCAAAGGCCGCCCAAAAACACCGTTGCATCAGTGCTTTATTGCCGGTTCCCTGTCACGCTCTCGTGAAGGGCCTGTGGCGGCCATTGGGCAACACCCATATCGACGGGCTTTTTTGCTGGCCTTCTCTGGCGGTCCCTTGTAACCCCCGCCCAACTCTTCCCTGTACGAGACAAAGATTCATGGACCTTCGCAACATTGCGATTATCGCACACGTGGACCACGGTAAGACGACCTTGGTTGACGAACTGCTGAAACAATCGGGTGCTTTCCGCGCCAACCAAGCCGTCGCTGAACGCGCGATGGACAGTAACGACCTCGAACGCGAACGCGGCATCACCATTCTGGCCAAGGCCACATCAGTTGAATGGAAAGGCACGCGGATCAATATCGTCGACACCCCCGGCCACGCCGATTTCGGCGGCGAGGTAGAACGCATCCTGTCGATGGTCGATGGGGTTGTGCTGTTGGTCGACGCCGCTGAAGGCCCGATGCCGCAGACCAAGTTCGTGACCTCCAAGGCGCTGGCGCTTGGCCTGCGTCCGATCGTGGTGCTGAACAAAGTAGACAAGCCCGACGCCGAACCCGACCGTGCGCTGGACGAATGCTTTGACCTTTTTGCCAACCTTGATGCGAACGAAGATCAGTTGGACTTCCCACACATGTACGCCTCCGGCCGCTCGGGCTGGGCAGACACCACGCTGGAAGGACCGCGCAAGAACCTTGATGCGTTGTTCAAGCTGATCGTGGATCACGTTCCTGCCCCCAAGCAGGTCAAGCATCAGGACGAAGACTTCCGCATGCTGGCCACCACGCTGGGTGCTGACCCTTTTGTGGGTCGTATTCTGACGGGCCGGGTTGAATCTGGTCGCCTCAAAGTTGGTGCCACCGTTCAGGCCCTGAGCCGCGTGGGTCAGAAAATCGAACAGTTCCGCGTCACCAAAATTCAGGCGTTCCGTGGTCTGGGCATGCAGGACATCGAAGAAGCGCTGGCGGGCGACATTGTCAGCCTCGCGGGGATGTCCAAAGCCACTGTGGCCGACACGATCTGCGCATTGGCGGTTGATGAACCGCTCGAGGCGCAACCGATTGACCCGCCTACCATCACCGTGACCTTTGGCATCAACGACAGCCCGCTGGCAGGTCGTGACGGCAAGAAGGTGCAATCGCGCGTGATCCGGGATCGTCTGATGAAAGAGGCGGAATCCAACGTCGCGATCAAGATCAAGGACACTCCCGGCGGCGAAGCCTTTGAGGTGTCAGGTCGTGGCGAACTCCAAATGGGTGTTCTGATCGAAAACATGCGCCGTGAAGGGTTCGAATTGTCGATCTCGCGTCCTCAGGTGATCATGAAGGAAGACGAGAACGGCAAGATGCTGGAACCCGTCGAAGAAGCCACGATCGACGTGGATGACGAATACTCTGGCGCCGTGATTGAAAAACTGACTGGAACGCGAAAGGGCGAACTGGTTGAAATGCGCCCCGCCGGTGCTGGCAAAACCCGCATCATCGCCCACGTTCCGTCGCGCGGCCTTATTGGCTATCATGGTGAATTCCTGACAGACACGCGCGGCACGGGTGTTCTGAACCGCGTGTTCCACGGCTGGACCCCGCACAAAGGCCCGATCCCGGGTCGTCGCGCCGGTGTTCTGATCTCGATGGAGAACGGCACCTCTGTTGCTTATGCACTTTGGAACCTCGAAGATCGGGGTAAGATGATGATTGGCGCACAGGAAGCGATCTACACGGGCATGATCATTGGCGAACACAGCCGCGAAAACGATCTCGAGGTGAACCCGCTCAAAGGCAAGAAACTGACCAACGTGCGTGCCTCTGGGACCGATGACGCGGTGCGTCTGACCACGCCGATCACGTTGTCGCTGGAAGAGGCGATTGCCTACATCAACGACGACGAACTGGTCGAAGTGACGCCAAATGCAATCCGTCTGCGCAAGCGCTACCTTGACCCGCACGAGCGCAAGCGGATGTCAAAAAGCAACTGAGACAGGCTAGCCAGTTAGGATTTTGATATCCTTGCAGGTTCCAAGACACGCACCGGGTCGCCCACATTTGCGCGCCCCGGTGCAACCACTTCGGCACAACATCCACCATGCCCGCGCATAGCCGTGTAGCCACCATGTCCCAACGCAGTTTCCATACGTGAACACGGTGCGCAAACGGTTGTAATACGCAGCTGAGTGGTGCCGACGGAAACCAACGCACCGCGCAGCGCGGCCATATTCAACCCTGAAACAACCAGATTGCGCCTAATACCAACGGCCTGATTGTTTGACTCGCAGAGGATTCCCTTCTGCAGAAAAATCTGAATCACTGTCTTCAAACGATGGAGGCTTTGATGGCAGTTGAAATCACACGGAAAGACGTGTCGGCGGGCGATCTTCGAGCG
>JANSYF010000100.1 GCA_024742575.1 Paracoccaceae bacterium
CGACCCGCAATCGGGCGAGGAAATCCATGCCAGCCCGACAGAAGGCGTGCTGGCGATCAAGGACAGCTGGCCGGGGCAGATGCGCACCGTCTGGGGTGATCACGACCGGTTCGAGAAGACCTACTTCTCGGACTACAAGGGCTATTACTTCTCGGGCGACGGCTGCAAGCGCGACGCTGACGGGGATTACTGGATCACCGGCCGCGTGGACGACGTGATCAACGTGTCGGGCCACCGCATGGGCACGGCCGAAGTGGAATCGGCGCTGGTGGCGCATGCCAAAGTGGCCGAGGCTGCCGTGGTCGGCTATCCGCATGCCATCAAGGGTCAGGGCATCTATTGCTACGTCACCCTGATGAACGGCGTTGAGCCCAGCGACGAGCTGACCAAAGAACTGCGCACCTGGGTCCGCACCGAAATCGGCCCCATCGCAAGCCCCGACCTCATCCAATGGGCCCCCGGCCTGCCGAAAACACGCTCGGGCAAGATCATGCGCCGCATCCTGCGCAAGATCGCCGAAAACGACTACGGCGCATTGGGCGACACCTCCACCCTCGCAGACCCATCCGTCGTCGATGACCTCATCGAAAACCGGATGAATAAAGGTTAACCTTCAGGCAAAACCAAATGATCATGGGCGGTCTCAGGACCGCCCTTTTCGTTTGCCGCCCGTTAACCGTGTCTCCAATCTTTACGCGCGCCACCCCGAAAAATCAGCTAAACTTGTCCGGTGGGGGCTCCAATACGATGGAGCATAACAATGCCTGTGTTTCACCCAACCATGCCCAACATGGTCCTTAAACCGCTGTACCGCGCAGACATCATCTCGAAAACAACCTCTTCGGCTTTCGCCTCGGTCACGGCACCAGCGCCTTTACCCGGCGCCGTCGGCTCAGAGACGCCCATCCCCCCCGCCCCGCCACCGTCGGCGGTTCAGATGCAGATCAAAGCGCTCATTTCCGAACAGGCATTGACCCGCGAAGCGGACAAACAAGAGGAGTCACAAGCCTGATAGATCGCCCGCAGACATTGTGAACACCGCGCCGGACCCCAGATTGATCGCAGCTGCCCCTTGCTCCTGAACGGTAATCGGTGCAAGGAAAGGCATGCATGCGGGTGGTGCCCGTAGGGAAAGCGAGCCTCCGATCCAATCACCGACGGGGCCGCGTGAAGAACAAGAAGCGGGCGAGGGACAGCATGACCAAGACCAACCATGAAGCGGACGTGGCGTTTATCGAAGCATTGGCAAAGCTCTTGCGGGAAAACGACCTGACCGAGTTGCAGGTCAAGCGCGAGTACGGCGAGGATGACAGCCTCAACGTGCGCGTCAGTCGAGTCACACAGATCGCGCCTGCCGTGCAGGCCACGGTCGCGGCAGCGCCCGCAGCAGCACCTGCAACGGCAACAGCCCCCGCGGCACAAAGTGCACCGGAAGACCCGGCGTCGCATCCCGGCGCAGTCACCTCGCCGATGGTTGGGACGGTCTACATGCAAGCTGAACCCGGCGCACCTTCCTTCATTGCGGTCGGACAGCAGATCAACGAAGGCGAAACGCTCTTGATCGTGGAAGCGATGAAGACAATGAACCACATCCCTGCCCCGCGCAGCGGCACGGTGAAACGCATTCTGGTCGAAGACGGAGCCCCCGTCGAATACGGCGCGCCGCTCGTGATCCTCGAATAAACGGGGTTTGGCATGTTTGACAAAATCCTGATTGCCAACCGGGGCGAGATAGCCCTCCGCGTGATCCGCGCTTGCCGCGAGATGGGTGTGGCCAGCGTAGCGGTGCATTCGACTGCGGATTCCGATGCGATGCATGTGCGCATGGCTGACGAGGCGATCTGCATTGGACCGCCCTCATCGACAGACAGCTATCTGTCTATTCCCGCAATCATCTCGGCCTGTGAAATCTCTGGCGCGCAAGCGATCCATCCCGGCTATGGTTTCTTGTCTGAAAATGCGCGCTTCGTGCAGATCGTCGAAGATCATGGCCTGACCTTTATTGGCCCGACCGCCGAACATATCCGCGTCATGGGTGACAAGATCACCGCGAAGGACACGATCAAGGCGCTTGGCGTACCGTGTGTGCCCGGATCGGACGGTGGTGTAGCCGATTTGGCTGAGGCCAAGAAGGTCGGCGAAGAGATCGGCTATCCTGTCATCGTCAAGGCCACCGCAGGGGGCGGTGGGCGCGGCATGAAGGTGGCGCAAACCGCTGCCGACATGGAGCGCGCGTTCCAGACAGCCCGGTCCGAGGCCAAAGCGGCCTTTGGCAATGACGAAGTCTATATTGAAAAGTACCTGACCACCCCGCGCCATATCGAAGTGCAGGTGTTTGGTGATGGTAAAGGCAAAGCCGTCCATCTGGGTGAACGCGACTGTTCTTTGCAGCGCCGCCACCAAAAAGTTTTGGAAGAGGCCCCCGGCCCCTGCATCACCGAGGAAGAGCGTGCCCGGATTGGCAAGATCTGTTCCGACGCCGTGTCCAAGATCAACTATGCGGGCGCGGGTACGATCGAATTCCTGTATGAAAACGGTGAGTTCTATTTCATCGAGATGAACACCCGCCTTCAGGTCGAACACCCTGTGACTGAAGCGATCTTTGGCGTCGATCTGGTGCGCGAACAGATCCGCGTGGCCTCTGGCCTGCCGCTGTCTTTCGAACAGGACGATCTGGTCATCAACGGCCATGCCATAGAGGCACGGATCAATGCCGAGAAGCTGCCGAACTTTTCGCCCTCGCCCGGGCGGATCACACAGTATCACGTGCCCGGTGGCTTGGGCGTGCGCATGGATAGCGCGCTGTATGATGGCTACAAAATCCCACCCTATTACGACAGCCTGATTGCCAAGCTGATTGTGCATGGTCGCGACCGGGACGAGGCCTTGGCGCGGATGTCGCGGGCGCTGGGTGAGCTGATCGTCGATGGTGTGGACAGCACTGTTCCGCTGTTCCGTGACCTTCTGGAAGACCCGGACGTGCGCAGCGGTGACTATAACATTCACTGGCTCGAGCATTGGCTGGAGCGCACCTACGCGAAGCCTTGAAGCCGGTCGCGCGCCTGTCCCCCGCTGACGCGCAGGGCAATGCACCATGACGGTCACGCCCGAGCTCTTGCTGCAGGCCTATCGCCTTGGTGTTTTTCCAATGGCTGAACATCGCGACGACCCAGAGATGTTCTGGGTCGACCCGCGCAAGCGTGGTGTCTTCCCATTGGATGGGTTCCGCATTTCGCGAAGTCTGGCCAAAACGCTGCGTAAAAACGACTATCGCATCACGCTGAATACCGCGTTTGGCGATGTGATCGAGGCATGCGCAGATCGCAGCGAAACATGGATAAACCAAGAAATCCGGACGTTATACGAGACTTTGCATCAGGAGGGCCACGCGCATTCGCTTGAGGTTTGGATGCACGACCGTTTGGTGGGCGGCGTATACGGTGTCACCGTAGGGGCTGCGTTCTGCGGGGAAAGCATGTTTTCGCGTGAACGAGACGCATCCAAAATTGCACTTGCCTGGCTGGTCGATTTGCTGCGCCGAACGGGCTTCGTATTGTTCGACACACAATTTCTGACGCAGCACCTTGCGTCACTGGGCGCAGTTGAAATCACCCGGGCGGAATACAGGGCGCATCTTGCACAGGCACTTTTGGTGACTGCCGATATCACCGGCGCGCCGCTTTCTGCCTCAGGTCAGGACGTCGTGCAGCGCAACACCCAAACGTCGTAACGCTGATGATCCATCGGGTTGAGCGCGGGTGATGAGGCGATCATCCAGCCTTGATAAACGGGGGCATCCTTGCCGATTTCTGTGATGGTAAGCGACGCATACGCCTCACCCGCCGCATTGCCATCAGGATAGCGGCATTCATTGGCTGTCACTGTGATGCGCCCCACTGTGGCAGACTGGCGCGTGCCAATCTGTAGGTCTTCCACCTTGCCCGTCAGCTTGTCCAACGCGCGCACCGTGACACCCGTACCATTTGTCGTGGCGAGCTGGGCCATACTGGTCGAGGCCAGCACAAGCGATATGAATAGGACTGTCAAACGTGGCATCGGTGTCCCGCCTTTGACCCCCGAAGAATCGGGTTATTCAGGGCTCCACGCCTCGTAGTCTTGGCGTGGCTTCGGCTCTGGCCGACGGATTGATCCCGCAGGTGCATACGCCAGCGCGGTCCCTGTCAGGTTTTCCTGATGTGGTTTGACCCAACCCTTCTTCGGAAGAGGGCGATCCGTCGGCAATTCCTTAAATGTGTGATGCAGCCAACCATGCCAATCAGGATCAACGCGGCTTGCCTCAGCTTCGCCGTTGTAGATGACCCAACGCCTCTTGCCGTCACGCGACTGGTAGAAGATGTTGCCTTGGGTGTCCTCACCCACTTTTTCGCCTTTGCGCCACGTGTAGAATTGGGTGCCAAGCGTCTGCCCGTTCCACCAGGTGACAGCGCGAAGAAGGGTATTCAGAATGCCCATGGACGACTCCTCGGGGTTGGTTCAGCGCTTTATAGGGCGCTTTGCGGGCCAAGGTCCAGCGCAGCTATGACGCAGCAGGCGCCAAAGCCGTGACTTCAATCTCGATCCGGTATTTCGGGTCAATCAAACCGCATTCAATCATCGTCGCCGCAGGCGGGTTTTCACCAAAAGTGCCGGCAAGGATATCGTAGCAACCTTCGAATTCATGTCGGTCCGGAAGGTAATAAGTTACGCGAACAACATCCGCCATCGACGCACCGGCCTTTTCCAAAGCGCCAGCGATCACGTCCAGCGCGCTTTGGCATTGCTCGGCCACACTATCCCCTTGCCCAACAGTGCCCGCAACATGGACAAAGCCCCCGGCCACCACGGCGCGACAATAGCCGATCTTGGTCTCAAACGGGCTGCCACTGTGAATTCTCTTGATCGTCATCGTTCACTTCCCAAAAAGAAAGGCGGGCAAAATGCCCACCTTTTCAAATCTCTCAAAGGATCTGGTTTAGCCCGCTTCGGCCGGTTCCTTTTTTTGATCAGCATAGATCATCAAGGGCTTGGCATCCGAAGTTACCGCCTCTTCATTCACCACAACCTCTGTAACCTCGTCCATGCCCGGCAGTTCGAACATTGTGTCGAGCAGGATGTCTTCAAGGATCGACCGCAGACCACGTGCGCCGGTCTTGCGCTGGATTGCCCGCTTTGCAATGGCGCTTAGTGCATCATCCGTAAAACTGAGCGTTGTGTCCTCAAGTTCGAACAAGCGTTGATACTGTTTGACCAGCGCATTCTTGGGCTGGGTCAGGATGATGATCAGCGCGTCTTCGTCCAGATCTTCAAGTGTTGCAATCACTGGCAAACGGCCAACGAATTCCGGAATCAAGCCAAACTTGAGCAAATCTTCCGGCTCAAGGCTCTTGAAGGTCTCACCAATGCCCGCCTCGCTATCATCACGCACGTCGGCCCCAAAACCCATGGCAGACCCTTTGCCACGTTGTTTGATGATCCGATCAAGACCCGCAAACGCTCCGCCACAAATGAATAGGATATTGGTCGTGTCCACCTGCAGGAATTCCTGCTGCGGATGCTTACGGCCACCCTGCGGCGGCACCGATGCAACAGTGCCCTCCATCAGCTTGAGCAACGCCTGCTGCACACCTTCGCCAGAAACATCACGTGTGATTGACGGGTTCTCAGACTTGCGGGTAATCTTGTCTACTTCGTCGATATAGACGATGCCGCGCTGCGCGCGTTCCACATTGTATTCCGAGGACTGCAACAGCTTAAGGATAATGTTCTCAACATCCTCACCCACGTAACCGGCTTCGGTCAGCGTGGTCGCGTCCGCCATAGTGAACGGAACATCCAAGATCCGCGCAAGTGTCTGCGCCAGAAGCGTCTTACCGCAGCCAGTCGGTCCGATCAGCAGGATGTTCGATTTCGCAAGTTCAATATCTGAAGATTTCTGCGAATGGTTCAGACGTTTGTAATGGTTGTGTACCGCCACCGAAAGCACGCGCTTTGCAACAGCCTGGCCGATCACATAGTCATCCAGAACATCGCAAATCTCGCGCGGGGTTGGCACGCCATCCGTGGACTTCAGGCCACCGCCTTTGGTCTCTTCACGAATGATGTCCATACAGAGTTCGACGCATTCGTCACAAATGAAGACGGTCGGCCCAGCGATCAGCTTTCGTACTTCGTGTTGGCTCTTGCCGCAGAAGCTGCAGTAAAGAGTATTCTTGCTGTCGCCGCCAGAATTCGTCGCCATGTCTTTACCTTTCCTGACTCACGTTAAGGTTATTCATTCGAATTTCGCTAACCTTTTGCGTGTGCCATGTTTTCTTCCAAGAACCTTAGGACAGCAAAACTTGGGCCACAACGCCAAAAACACATTCAGGGCGTCGTGACCCAATCACAATTATTCGTCTTCGGACCCCTTGGCGCGGCTCTCGACGATCTCGTCGATCAGGCCCCATTCTTTGGCTTCTTCCGGCGACATGAAGTTGTCGCGTTCCAGAGCCGCCTCGACTTTCTTCAGCGTCTGACCGGTGTGCTTGACGTAGATCTCGTTGAGACGTGTCTTCAGTTTCTGGGTTTCCTGCGCGTGGATCATGATATCCGTCGCCTGACCCTGATACCCACCTGACGGCTGGTGCACCATGACACGGCTGTTGGGCAGCGAAAAGCGCATCCCGGCCTCACCCGCCGTGAGCAGCAAAGACCCCATAGAGGCCGCCTGGCCAATAACCAGAGTGCTGACCTTGGGTTTGATATACTGCATCGTGTCATAGATCGACAGACCGCTGGTCACCACACCGCCGGGACTGTTGATGTACATGCTGATTTCCTTGGACGGGTTCTCAGCCTCCAAATGCAAAAGCTGTGCCACAATCAAGGACGACATGCCGTCGTGTACCGGACCGCTCAGAAAAATGATCCTTTCCTTGAGTAGGCGTGAGAAAATGTCGTAGGCCCGTTCGCCACGGCTGGTCTGCTCCACCACCATGGGAACGAGGGTGTTCATGTACGTATCAAAGGGATCTTTCATCTGTGCCTGCCTGGATGATGCGCCCGCCGGATGCCGAGCTTGGTTGCGAGTTGACCTGAGACTAGTGTCCGGCTCTGGGGGCTGCAAGGGGCAGCGGTTCACGAGACGGCCTTGACCTGTCACCGCGCGAGGTTAGCTCGCGCGTCATGACAGACTTGTTTCCCCCCACCCGAACCGCTGCGCTGGAAAAGCTACAAGCCTTCGTGCCCAAGGCCGGCCGCGACTACGCGGCGCAGCGCAACTATGATCGCGGGCCGGGACAGCACGACAATGTTTCTACCTTGTCGCCCTACCTGCGGCATCGGATCCTTACCGAAACCGAAGTGCTGGAGGCGGTGCTGGGCCGCTTCTCGCTCAGCTCGGCTGAGAAATTCGTCCAAGAGGTTTTCTGGCGCACCTATTGGAAAGGCTGGCTTGAGATGAGGCCTGCCGTTTGGGGCGGCTACCAGAAAGGGCTTAGTCGCGCGTGGGATCAGGTGCAGACCCAATCGGGTCTGCGCAGCGAATGGGAAGCCGCCTGTCGCGGCGACACAGATATCGACTGCTTCAACAACTGGGCAAAAGAATTGGTCGAAACCGGCTACCTGCACAACCACGCACGCATGTGGTTCGCGTCAATCTGGATCTTCACATTGCGCCTACCTTGGGACTTGGGCGCAGATTTCTTCCTGCGGCATCTCTACGATGGCGATCCCGCCTCGAACACGCTCAGCTGGCGCTGGGTCGCTGGGGTGCAAACGCAGGGCAGAAACTACGTCGCGCGCGCGTCGAACATTTCGAAATACACCGAAGGACGGTTCGCGCCCCTCTACCAACTGACCTCCAATCCCGAACCATTGGACGGCCCGCCCCATCCCCCACGCATGGACTCTCCGGTTGGTGACAGGCTCGACCCTTCAAAACCCACAGTCCTGATCTTACACGACGATGATCTGAACCCCGGCTGGCTGTTCGATTTGGGCTTGAAACCGCTGGCAACAGCCACGCTGGACTCGACCGGCCAGATCAGCCCGCTTTACGTCGCGCCACAGGTCAAGGCTTTCAAATCTGCACTTATGAACGATTGCACAACGCGTTGGTCCTCGTCGATTGGCCCTGTCACCGCTGCCTTGAAGACGGCAAAAGAAATCGAAGACTGGGCGAAATCGTCTGGCGCAGAACAGATCGTTGCGCCTTACGCCCCCGTCGGACCCGCCGCAAAGATCCTCAACGACATCCGTGCGCTTCCAATTGTCCGCCCACTGCGCGCCTTTGATCGACGCGCCTGGCCTCATGCGACGGCAGGGTTCTTCAAGTTCAAGAAAAAAATCCCTGAACTCGTCGGCGCAATAAAGGGCCTTCAAACCGTTTAATACCAACGGCCCTATGAATTGACCGCTTTGGCATATTCTCGGTCACTGATAGAACGGACGCGTTCCTGATCGTTTGCGAAGAAGTTCCACGCGTCACAGCATCGCGCAACGATGTCGTCGTAGGTATCGAACACGGA
>JANSYF010000098.1 GCA_024742575.1 Paracoccaceae bacterium
GAAGATTCAACTAAACAACACCAATATAGGAAATGTGTGTGACTACAGAAATTTGCCCGAACACAACAGCTAAATCATTGAAATAACTCAGCCAGCCACCCTCAATTCAGGCGAATTTCGGCGGATTTTGTCGAACTTGGGTTTTCTGCCCCAGAAGGTCCGCGATGCGGCGTTCGTCCAGCCCCGCCTCGCGCAAAGTCGTGGCAACCGTGTGCCGCAAGCCCTTGAGGGTCAGGCCTTTTTCGATAAGGCCTTCATTCTCAAGGGCGGTCTTGAAGCGGTGCCAAACGGTTGAGAAACCGTTGTAGGTCCAGGCTTCACCGCGCGAATTGGAAAGCACGGTCTCGGCGTCGTGGTCAGGCATACGGTCAAGCGCAGCCTGCAACGTCGGACTAACCGGAATCGCGACCTCTTCGCCGGTTTTGCCGCGTACTCCCCAGATCGTGCCGTCTTCGACCTGATCCTTCCGCAGTCTCAAAGCGTCAGACGGATCGAGGCCCGTGTTCATCATCATTGCAAGGGCCACTCGCACATGGGGCTTCGCCTTGCCCAAAACCGTGTCTCGCTCCTCGATGGTCCAAGGACGGTTTGCATAGGCGCGGTCGCGCGGGCGGCGCTTGGGAATGACATCCTTCGCGAAGTTCGCAGAGATGAGCCCCTTCGGGATGTTGTAGCGAAACACCTCGCTCAGAAGCGTGCGGACCATGTTCGCCCGCCGCCAACCAATCTTCTTTGCGGCCTTGTCATGGATACCCGCGATCAGCGGCGTGTCGATCACGTGGATCGGCGTATCGCGGATCGGTTCAAGGAAATCGGCACATTTGCGATAGTCGCGCCGGGTCGCCTCAGCCAGGTTCTGATAGTGCTCAGTCTCGAAATAGGACTGGATCAGCCCGCCAAGGTTTCCGGCCTTTGGAGCCTTAGCCCTCTGTGCCTCGGCGATGGCGCGGATCGTCTCACATTCGGCAAAGAACTCGGCGGAACCAATAGGAGCGTTGGTCAGGTCAACCTTGTGGCCGGTCTCGCGGTGATAGCATCGCTGCTTGCCGTGGCGGTCCTTGAAAATCTTGAACCCCTTGACCCGCACCTGTGTCATCAAAGGCGGTCCAGAATGGTGTCGCGGGTGTCGGTCACGGCCCCGGACTTCACATCATCAATCCAGAGATCGAGGTCTCGGCGATCCCAAAGGAGCGTGCCTTGCTTCAACTCAACAGGGCGCACGGGACAAGCCGCCTTGAAGTGCTTCACCGGCAACCCGGCATAACTCGCGGCCTCAGATTGCTTCAGCATGCGCTTGTCGATCACGCTGATATTCAGATTGGTCGTCGCCATAACCAGACACCCCCGTCAATTCACCACTGAACCCTCGGCTCTTTTGACCTTGGTCGCGTTCTTCTGAAACCGCTCCCAGCCGCTCATCGTTAACATCTTGGTCTTCGATGAAATCTCCACGAACTCTAGTTTCCCGGTGTTCATGAGCGCGCGAATTTGCGCAGGACTGAGCCCAACGATCTCGCTGAGCTGTTTGGGTGAAAGCAGGCGTTCTTGTTCCAAAATGACCTCCTTTATTGGGTTTGCACGGAATCGGTTGTTTTGGCGCGGCTGGCGTGGTCAGATAAGAAACAACCGTCATTGTGCTAATTTTTGCATATTTGTTGAAAATGGCACATCCGTCAATAGGAAGCCGCATTTGAGGCAAAATCCCACCGATTTGCTCGTTGGCATAGGGGCCAGACTTGCAATCACGCGCAATGAAATCGGGCTGTCCCAGTCGGACATGGCCAAGGAAATCGGCGTCTCGCTGCGAGCCTATCATAGCTATGAGAAGGGCGAGCGGGGGCTGCCGATTGAGGCCCTGGTCATGCTCGATGAGAAATTTGGGGCCGATGTGACCTGGATTCTTCTGGGCACGAAAGCTGCGCGCGTGCAGCACGATATCGACGCGCTGGAAGAGTTTGAAACCTCGCTGGATCGCTTCCTGACCGAGCAAGGCATTCGGATCAAAAGCGAGAAGCGCGGGGCCATCGTAGCGCGGTGGTATCGGTCTCTTATCGATGGGCCGGAGATCAAGATGGAAGACGTTCACACCTGGATCGAATTGTTGAGGGAGTAAAAGATGCAAATCACGGAACTGCCACATTGGCAAAGACAGAAACGGGTTGTGATCGAGCGGATTCACAATGACCTAGCCCGCTATACGGACCCAATCTTTCACATCGTCCTGTTCGCCGCGGTCATCTATCTGCCGTGCTTTGCGCTGGTGATGGTCGGCGGTGCGGTCCCGGTGGGCGCGCTCGCGGCGCTTCTCGGGGTCTCGACAATCGCGCTGGTCATCATGTCGCCAGCACTTGCGCTTGCTGCCGGAATCGAGGCCTATTTTCAACGCCAGATTGCAAAACTTCCCCGACCTTCGCTGCAAGGCTCCAAGTAGGTTCAAAGGTTCATTTCATGACGTCCGATCTTTCCGATCTTATCCTTTCGCTCACCCCCGAAGATGGCTCCTCCATCGGCAATGGGGCCATGTTGGGCCTGCTGCGGGATCATATCCCGACCCTGACCGACGAGGCCTATGCCGAGGCGCGGGATGCGCTGATCGACGATGGCACGCTGGGCCGAGGAAAGGGGCGTGGCGGGTCGGTCTATCGGGCGGATGTGGCTGATCTGGAACTGACCGCGCCTGTGGCTAAGGAACCCAAGGCCACCACCGGCACCCGGAAGAAGACCACCCGCAAATCGGATGACCCGACCGAGGTGCTGTCGTATCGGCATGGCGAAACCCGCGTGAACAATCCCGAGGTGGGGATGGTCCATGCGGACACAGACCCGGATGGGGACAAGACGCCTTGGCAATATGATCCGCATCTGGACCCGGTGCTGAACTTTGACAGCGCGCGGGGGGCGATTGAGACGCTGATCGATGAGGCTCTGGCCAGCGATGATCCGGTGCGGATGAAGGACGCGCTGGTGGAACTCAAACGCTTGCAGGCCCCTTACCTAAACTGGACGGGCAAGGCGGAGAAGACATCGTTCGAGGTCGATACCGTATCCCTGCATGTCCATGAACGGGTGGACCCGGCGACGATCCTGGCCAATGCGGCCAAGCGGCTGAAGGGGCAGGACGCAAGCGCGCAGTGGCGGCAGGCGGACCTGTTCGCGGCCCCGTTCGAGAACCTGCCGCTGCGCCAAGCCTTGGATTTCTACAGCCATGAAAAGGGCTGGTCGAACCGGCTGGTGGCGGGGGACAGCCTGCTGGTGATGAACTCGCTGCTGACCAAGGAAAGCATGGGCGGCAAGGTGCAGATGATCTACATCGACCCGCCCTATGGCATCAAATACGGGTCGAACTTTCAGCCATTCACCAACAAGCGCGACGTGAAGGACCGGTCAGACGCGGACCTGACGCAAGAACCCGAGATGATCAAGGCGTTCCGGGACACCTGGGAGTTGGGCATCCATTCCTACCTCACCTATCTGCGCGACCGGCTGATGCTGGCGCGGGAATTGCTGACCGAGAGCGGGTCGGTGTTCGTGCAGATTTCGGATGAGAATTTGCATCATGTGACCGAACTGCTCGGAGAGGTTTTCGGGTCTAAGAATTTCGTAAGCTTGATAACGTTCAAGAAGACAACGGGTTCTACGGCAAATCTGCTGCCTGGCGTTTCTGACTACTTGATCTGGTTTGCCAAAGATCGGGACCGGCTCAAGTACAACCAGCTCTATTTCCAGAAGGAAGCTGGCGGTCTCGGCGGTTCCGCTTACGGGCGAATAGAACTGTCTAACCGTGAACGGCGCTCGTTGTCGAAAAATGAAAAGCTTGATCCCGCCAACATTCCCGAAGGTTCGCGCATCTATCGCGTCGATAACCTGACGAGTCAAAGCCCCGGTACAAGATACGATGTCGAGTATGAGGGCGAGAGTTTCTACCCAAAGGGTTATTGGAAAACGGATCAGACCTTTATGCCGCGCGTCGTTAAGTCCAAGCGCGCGCAAAGTTCAGGTGTGAACCTTTACTACGTTCGTTTCATTGAAGATTTTCCAGTGTTTCCGGTGACCGACAATTGGGACGATACTACCATCGCGGGATTTGCTTCTGACAAACAGTATGTTGTTGAGACATCCATCAAGGTAATCGAACGCTGCCTCCTTATGACCACCGATCCCGGCGATCTGGTGCTCGATCCCACCTGCGGCTCCGGCACCACCGCTTTTGTCGCCGAGAAATGGGGGCGGCGCTGGATTACCTGCGACACCTCGCGCGTGGCGATCACGCTGGCCAAGCAGCGGCTGATGACCGCCAGTTTCGACTACTACGCCCTACGCTATCCCCATGAGGGGCTGTCGGGCGGGTTCGACTATGAAACCGTGCCGCATATCACGCTGAAATCCATCGCCAACAACCCCGACATCGACACGATTTATGACGAGGATCACCCAAAGATCACGGCGGCGCTGGAGGCTCTGAACACAGCTCTCAAATCCGCGCCTCCACTGCCGATCAAGCCCACCCAAGGCTATCGCAAGGGCAAACAGGTCTCCTTCCGCGATGGCGACGTGCTTGAGGAATGGGAAGTGCCATTTGATCTGCCCACCGATTGGCCCGAGGCCGCGAAGGCTCCGTTCGACGCCTTCCACAAGGCCCGTCAGGCGATGCAGCGCCGCATGGATCAGTCCATCGCCGATCACGCGGATCAGGAAACGCTCTACGACAAGCCGCGTATCGACAAGAACAAGCTGCGCATCACCGGCCCGTTCAGCGTCGAAGCCGTGCCCGCGCCCACCGTGTTGTCATTGGACGAAAGCCTGCCAGCGGAAGAGGCCAACAGCACCGTCGCCCGCTCTGGCGAGACCTCGCGCCAATCGCTCTGGCGCGACGAGTTGCTGAAAACCGGCGTGCGCGGAAAGGGCGGCAACATGATGACCTTTGCCGAGTTCGAGGTGATCCCCGGCACCCGTTTCCTGCACGCCAGCGGATCGGTCGCCGATACGGGCGAACGCGTGGTGGTCAGTTTCGGCCCCGAACACGCCGCACTGGAACAACGCCAGGTCGAAGAGGCGATGAACGAAGCCTACACATTGATGCCCAAGCCGAAGTTCCTGCTGTTCTGCGCCTTCACCTTTGACCCGGAAGCGGCCAAGGACATCGACGAGATGAATGTGCCGGGCATGACCTTCCTCAAGGTGCAGATGAACACGGACCTGCTGACCGAGGATCTTAAAAAGGCGCGATCCTCGAACCAGTCCTTCTGGCTGATGGGCCAGCCCGAGGTCGATGTGCGCAAGCGCGACGATGGGCTGTGGCAGGTCGAGGTGCATGGCTTCGACTACTTCAACCCCAAGACCGGCGAGATCGAGGGCGGCGGCACCAAGCAAATCGCCATGTGGTCGCTGGATACGGATTACGATCAGCGGTCCCTGATGCCGCATCAGGTGTTCTTTCCCATGGCCGATGCCAAGGGCGGCTGGAACCGGTTGAAAAAGACCATCCGGGCGGAGTTGGACGAGGACCTGCTGGAGCAGTTTCACGGCACGGTGTCGCTGCCCTTTGAGGCTGGAGAGAACAAGCGGATCGCGGTGAAGATCGTGGATGATCGAGGGATCGAATCCCTCAAGATCGTCGCGCTGGAGGGATAGGACATGTCCCTGATCATCAACCGCCCCTGGGAGCGGCCAGAGCAGCATTGGGTCGAGGGTAAAGGCGGCAAGCTGGAGATCAAGCCGGAGCGGCGGCCTGCGAGTTACGAGGTCTTCGATGCGCGCAACAACACCAAGCGCACCGAAGTGCTGGCCATGGTCAACACGATCCGCAACCGCGTGGATCAATGGCGGGAGGCTGGCTGGCCCGGTATCACCATCGTGACGCGCAAGCTGTTGGAGCATTGGCACGACGAGGATGCGCGCCAGCACCCGTTCTATTTCTGCCAGTTGGAAGCGATTGAAACGCTGATCTGGTGGGTGGAAGGCGCGGAGGCCTTCAAGCAGGGCATTCATGTGCCTGGCGATGGCGGCGCATGGGAGCGGCTCTGCAACAAGATGGCCACCGGCGCGGGCAAGACAACAGTGATGGCGATGATCATCACCTGGCAGGTGCTGAACGCGCTGACCTACCCGAAGCGGAACAAGGACTTCAGCCGCGCGGTGTTCATCGTCGCGCCGGGGCTGACCGTGAAGGGCCGGTTGCAGGTATTGTTGCCTTCTGAGGGTAGTTACTATGACGAGTTCAACCTGTGTCCGTCCGAGTCGATGCGCCAGAAGCTGAACCAGGCGGAGGTGCTTATCGAGAACTGGCACACGCTGATGCCGTTGAAAGAGGTGCAGCGGTCTGTTGTGCAGAAGGGCAAAGAGTCGGACGAGGCGTTCACCCGCCGTGTGCTTGGCAAGCTGGCCGCGCACAAGGACATCATTGTCATCAACGATGAGGCGCACCACGCTTACCGTAAGCCACCAGAGTTGAAGATTTCCAAGAAGCAGGCAGCGGAACAGGGTATCGACCTGGACGAGGCGACGCGCTGGATCGAAGGACTGGACCGCATCCACAAGACGCGCCGCATTCAACGATGCTTTGATCTCTCCGCGACCCCTTTTGCCCCAACTGGCAAGAAGAGCACCGACACGGCGCTGTTCGATTGGATCATCTCGGATTTCGGACTGAACGATGCGATTGAGGCAGGGCTGGTAAAGACGCCGCGCGTAGTGGTGCGGGATGATGCGCTGCCGGATTCCAAAACGTTGCGATCGAAGCTCTACCACATCTATCGTGACAAATCGGTCTCCGAAGACCTGAACCGAGCGAGGGCAGAGCCGCACGAGGCGCTGCCAAAGCTCGTACAGGATGCTTACACACTTCTTGGGGCCGATTGGCGCGAGACGGCAAAGGACTGGGCCGAAGCCGGGCATCACTCACCGCCGGTCATGCTGACGGTCTGCAACCGGACAGAGACAGCCGCTCGGATCGAGAAATATTTCAATCAGGGTGACGCGCATTGGCCTGAGCTTCAGGCCCCGAACAAGACCTTGCGCGTGGACTCGAAAGTGCTGGACAAGGCGGAGATCGGCGAGGCGGCCACTTCTGACAAAGCATATGATCAGCGCCTTCAGGAGATCGTCGAAGCCTCTGACATTCCTGAGACGAGGAAGCGTCAGCTCGGCGAGCTGAAGAAGGAAGAACTGCTGCGCGAGATAATCGACAATGTCGGAAAGCGCGGCCAGGCTGGTCAGGACCTCCAGAAGGTGATCTCGGTCGCAATGCTTTCAGAGGGTTGGGACGCGAAGAATGTTACGCATATCATGGGCTTGCGGGCCTTTACCTCTCAGCTGCTTTGCGAGCAAGTGGTAGGACGGGGTTTGAGACGCGTATCATATGACCGCGATGAAGACGGCCTTTTCTTGCCGGAATACGTGAACGTTTTCGGCGTGCCGCTTTCGATTTCTGAATCGGGCGATCCTGGAGACGCTCCACCGCCCCCAAAGCCGACCACACAGATCGAGGTTGTCCCTGAACGTGCGAACCTAGAGATCAAGTGGCCGAATGTCGTACGCGTCGAGTCTGTGGTGCGCAGGGAGTTGGCAGTTGATTGGACCAATGTCGAATCGCTTACGCTTGACCCTGCTTCAACACCGATCAGCGCCGATCTCGCACCTGCGCTTGGTGGCGCAACCGATCTCGGCAAAGTGTCATCGATTGATCTCGAAAAGCTCCCCGATGGTTTTCGGTTACAACGGCTTGTATTCCAAGCGGCTCGTAAAGGCTTTGCCGGTATGAACCATGGCTTCAAGGGCTCAGAAGACCTCCTCGCAGCTCAACTGGTGCGGATCGTTGAAGAGTTCATCGAGTCCGATGTTCTTCAGATTCCTTCACTCTTTCACTCTGACCCGCTGCGCCGCCGAATCCTTATCGCCTTGAACATCGACCTGATTGTTCAGCATCTGATGAGGAGCGTTAACGAGCAAAACCGAACAAGCCTGACGCCAATCTTCGACGAGGAAAATCCCATTGGGTCCACGGCTCAGATGCGGACCTGGTACACGACGAAACCCAATTTTCCAGCCATCAAGTCGCACATCAGCCACTTGGTTGGAGACTCCTCTTGGGAAGGTCACGCCGCCAACGTGTTTGAGCAATCAGACGAAGTATTCGCGTATGCAAAGAACGATCACCTAGGATTTCAAATCCAGTATTTATGGTCTGGTTCTCGTCGGCGATATATTCCTGATTTTCTTGTGAAGTTTGCCAGCGGTAAACTGTTAGCGTTAGAAATCAAAGGTACGGATAGCCCACAAAACAAGGCAAAGCGAGACGCTTTGGCAGCGTGGGTTGAGGCTGTGAATGCTGGAGGAGGCTTTGGGCGATGGTCGTGGGATGTTGCTTTTGCGCCAGCAGAAGTAAAAGACATTATTGTAAGGCACACTTAACCCGCATTTCCCAAGCACTATGTGCGCCTGAACAACTCGAGGTCCCGTTTCCGCGTGGCCGGCGTTCAATGGCGCGCTTGAGGTATGCAACATACTGCCTCAACGGCCTGGGTAAAAGCAATCCGTCGTGCTGGTCGGGCCGCGTGTTTCATGAAGTCGGCGCGCCCGGTAAAGACACGTTGTGAACAATTGGCACGCTTGTTGGGGGTGCACTATCTGCGCGTGATGCACGGCCCCCTTGTTAGCGTGGTCCAACAACGGCCCAGCCCCCGAGAGGCCCAAACGCGGCTCCCGATCGGCCTCCAAGAAGCCCCCGCGCGGCTCCCGACCGGCTCCCCCAAAGCCCCCGCCCCTTAAAGAACCTGGACGATGTATGTGAGTAGTTGTGCACACATGCA
>JANSYF010000024.1 GCA_024742575.1 Paracoccaceae bacterium
ACGGGATTTCACACTGGTGAACCCAGAGAACGATCCGCGCTACCGCGATTATTGGGAAACCTATCACAAGATCATGGCGCGGCGCGGTGTGACGCCCGATCTGGCGCGGGCAATCATGCGCACCAACACCACTGCCATCGGTGCGGTCATGGTGCATCGCGACGAAGCCGACAGTTTGATCTGCGGCACCTTTGGCGAATTCCGCTGGCATCTGAACTATGTCACGCAGGTTCTGGGGTCGGAAAAGCATTCACCGCATGGCGCGCTGAGCATGATGATCCTCGAAGATGGGCCGCTGTTCATCGCAGACACACATGTGCGATCGTTGCCGACCGCGGCGGAGCTGGCGCAGACCGCCATTGGTGCAGCCCGGCATGTGCGGCGATTTGGTCTGACGCCGAACATCGCTTTCTGTTCGCAGTCGCAGTTCGGCAATCAGGACGAAGGGTCCGGTCAACGGTTGCGCGAGGCTATTGCCATGCTGGATTCAGAGCCGCGCGATTTTTGCTACGAGGGCGAAATGAACGTTGATGCTGCCCTTGACCCTGAATTGCGCGAACGTCTCTTGCCGGGCAACCGGATGCAGGGTGTCGCAAACGTGTTGATCTTCGGCCACGCCGATGCGGCGTCCGCGGTGCGCAACATCCTAAAGATGCGCGCGGGTGGGCTTGAAGTGGGGCCGATCCTGATGGGCATGGGCAACCGGGCGCATGTGGTCACGCAAGGCATCACTGCGCGCGGCTTGCTCAACATGGCAGCGATCGCAGGCACACCGGTGGCGCAGTACGGATGAAGATGCGATGGGTTGACCCAAAACCCTAGTTCAGACCGTCTAGAAACGCCTCGGCCTCGGAGAGGATCGTTTGTTTGCGGTCCTCATCCATTCGTTTCCAGTTGGCGTAGATCGTGCTCATCCGCTGGTTCTTGGCGAATGTCTCGGAGTGTCGGTCAAGGAAATGCCAATACAGAAGGTTGAACGGGCACGCGTCTTTGCCTGTCTTGTCGTTCACCTTGTAGCGGCAAGATTTGCAGTAATCCGACATACGGTTGATATACGCACCAGACGACACATAGGGTTTTGACGCGATGATCCCGCCATCAGCAAACTGGCTCATCCCCACCACGTTGGGCGCTTCGACCCATTCGAAGGCGTCAATATAGACCCGCAGATACCACTCATGCACCTCGTGCGGATTGATACCCGCAAGCAACGCAAAATTACCCGTCACCATCAGGCGCTGAATGTGGTGCGCGTAGGCCTCGTCCGCCGTTTGGGTGATCGCCTTGGACATACAATTCATGTCCGTGTCGCCGGTCCAGTAGAAATCTGGCAGCTTACGCTGGTGGTTGAGCGCGTTGCGGCGGGGATAGTCCGGGCCTTCGCGGAAATAGATGCCACGCACATATTCGCGCCAGCCTATGATCTGGCGAATGAATCCCTCGACCGCATTCAGCGGCGCATGGCCATTGCGATAGGCGTCCTCGGCTGCCTTGCAAACCTCCATCGGGTCCAGCAGGCCAACGTTCAGATAGGGAGAGATCATCGCGTGGTAGAGGAAGCGGTTGTCGTTCATCATCGCGTCTTGGAAATCACCGAAACGCGGGAGGGCGTAAGTGATGAAATGCGTCAGCGCGCGGCGGGCTTGTTCCTGATCAGTGGCAAACCAGAAAGGGCGCAGTGTCCCAAAGGAATTACCAAACCGCGACTCGACCAGATCAAGCACCTCTTCGACTATTTCATCCGGGGTGAACTGCATCGGACCAGAGAACGCAATGTCGTCGGGGGCAGGTTTGCGATTCTCGGAATCGTAGTTCCATTTGCCGCCCTCGGGGTCGTCACCATCCATCAGCAGGCCCGTTTTGCGGCGCATATCACGATAGAAATATTCCATCCGCAGCGCCTTGCGGCCCTTGGCCCAAGCGTCAAATTCATCCTGCGTGCTGACGAACCGCGTGTCGGGTTTCATCGTCAGCTTGAGCGGCATATCTTCGAGCGCCTGAAGCAAGCGCCATTCACCGGGTTGGGAGGCAATGACTTCGGTTGCGTCAGCGTCCTCGGCACGGCGAAGCAACTCGCCGGCGATGCTTCCGGCGTTTTCAGTGTCGTCGAGTTGTGTGTAACGCACGTCCCAGCCATCGTCGCGCAGCCGGGCTGCGAATTTGCGCATGGCGGCAAAGATGAATGCAATCTTTTTGGGGTGATGTTGCACATAGGTGGCTTCTTCCGCGACCTCGGCCATCACCACCACGTCTGTCGCTTTGTCGGCGGTTTGCAAAGCGGACAGGTTTTCAGATAGCTGGTCGCCCAGCACCAGAACTAGGCGCGTCACCACGGCACCTCTTTTCCCTGCCAATCAAAGAACTTGCCGGTGTCCTGGGCTGTCAGTCCATCCAATACAGTCAGCAGATTTTCTGCCGCCTCTGGCGCGGGGACCGTTGCATGGTTTGCCACATATTTCTCGGTGAATTTCGTCTCAACCGTGCCGGGATGTAGTGCCACGCAGGTCAGGTCTTTGTGGGTGCGGGCCAGTTCGATCGCGCCACTGTGGATCATTTGGTTCAGCGCCGCCTTGGAGGTGCGGTAGCTGTACCAGCCGCCCAGCCCGTTGTCCCCGATCGAACCGACACGGGCCGAGAGGGCAGCAAAGATCGACCGCCCCGTTCGGGGGAGCAGGCGTATCGCGTGTTTCAGCACCAGCGACGGACCAACCGCGTTAAGCTTGAATTGGTCGAGCATGGCATCGGCGGTGACGTGGCGCAGAGTCTTTTCCGGCTCTGCCCCGTCTATTGCCAATGCTCCGGTAGCGACAAAGACAAGATCGAACGGGCCAGTCAGTGCGCCAAGCGCAGCCTTGACGCTGGTTTCGTCTGTGACGTCCAAACCATCACCGCTTCGCGACAAACCTGTTACCGCAACGCCGCGCGCAATTAGTGCGTCGCTCAAAGCAGCGCCGATTCCGCCGCTTGATCCAATTATGAGTGCATTTTCCATGACCCCGACACGTAGGGTGGCGGATCAGTCGGTCAACGGGTTCAGATCAAGCCGCGCCAGCGCAGCACAACGATCAGGAGCGTGACAGCCGCGAGGAAATTGAACGCCATACTGCCCATAACTGACAGAGCAATCCCTTTCCGGCGGTCAACGACATCAATCGCTTTTAGATGCGTTGCCGCACGGTCGTAGGCACTTTTGGTTGCGTTACGATCAAGGCGCATTGCCAGTTTTGGATTGCGCGCCATCTGTTCCGCTTCGGCGACGACGGCGATATCATGCCGTACACCCGACGGAAGCATGCGCCCCGCTTTGGCCGCGCGTTTGGCCAGCGAACCCCGTTTCAAGCCAAGACGCTTTGCCATAAGAGAGCGCAATGCATCGGCGTTGGATTTGATCATCTCTGCGTGTTCCATCTAAAGAACATACGCTTTCGACCCCTTTTTCTCAATACGGATATGGCGCTATATGCCCCCCAAATGCTGAACACACTGTTTACAGAATCGACCGGTCATGCACGTCCGATCCTCATCGTTCACGGGCTTTACGGGTCGGGACGCAACTGGGGCGTGATTGCCAAACGCCTATCTGACCGGGGTCCGGTCATCGCAGTAGACCAGCGCAATCATGGCGACAGTTTCTGGTCTGAAAGCCACTCATATCACGATATGGCCGCCGATCTGGCCGATGTCATCAAGGCCCAAGGTGGCCCCGTCGATGTGGTCGGCCATTCCATGGGCGGAAAGGCGGCTATGGTGCTCGCGCTGACGCATCCCGACTTGGTAGAGCGTTTGATCGTGGCCGATATAGCACCGGTTGCCTACGGCCATTCCCAGATGCAATTCATCAAGGCAATGCGCGCGGTAGATTTGTCAACAATAGTCAAGCGTTCGGACGCGTCAGAGCAACTGTCCAAGCATGTGGACGACCCCACACTACAGGCTTTTTTCACCCAATCGCTGGACGTAAAAGAAAAACGTTGGAAGCTGAACCTCGACGCACTGGCAGCGGAAATGCCGAACATTCTTGGTTTTCCGGAGATGGTTGGCACATTTAAAAAACCGACACTGTTCCTGTCAGGAGCACTTTCGGACTATGTGACGCCCGAGGCACGACCGACAATCAAACACCTGTTCCCGATGGCGCGGTTCGCCAAAATCCCCGGTGCGGGTCATTGGCTACATGCCGAAAAACCACGTGAGTTCGAAGCGTCGGTGCGGGCATTTCTGGATCGGGATCAGTAGCCGCGGCAGGATTGTTCGGACCGCGCCGCAAATGCCTTGTAGCGATCCCAGAACGCATCATCCGACGGCGATTGTGACATCCAAGTGTCATGTGCCCGTTGCGGGTCAGCAAAGAACCGAGACGCCTTGCGTTGGTCAGAACTGGAAAGCGACCTGTTGGCAACGGTTTGGATACAGCCACATAGCCGCGCACTGCGTGCCTTGCGATCAGAGGACAGACAAGCGCGGCTGATCGGCCCGGTCGAGAACCGCGTTACTGCTCCGCTGTCGCCGCGGTCAAAGCGGTTCCCACCGCATCCCGCGACAAATGCCATGACCAACAGTGCTGCTAAGAATTTCATTGCGCCTGATCTCATTTACCCGTCGCCGCGCCTGATGTTTTTGTCCAGTGTCGCGACTTTCTGCCTGTTCGGCACCATGCCTGAAACGCCACCTGTTTTCAAATCACCTTTTGTCAAGCGACGCGGCAGTTTCACGCCACCTTGACCAGACCCCAAAACCGCATCATATCCGGCGCATGACAGAGCTTTCGCACATCCGCAATTTCTCCATTGTTGCCCATATCGACCACGGGAAATCCACCCTGGCCGACCGGCTTATCCAATCGACGAACACCGTCACGGAACGGGAGATGAAGGAACAGCTTCTCGACTCGATGGATATCGAGC
Source organism: Paracoccaceae bacterium (assembly GCA_024742575.1). Taxonomy (GTDB): domain Bacteria; phylum Pseudomonadota; class Alphaproteobacteria; order Rhodobacterales; family Rhodobacteraceae; genus Marivita. The sequence goes on from JANSYF010000024.1 coordinate 4,905, forward strand.
GCGAGCGCGGCATCACGATCAAGGCCAACACGGTTCGGATCGAATACAAAGCCGAGAATGGTGAGGTTTATATCCTCAACCTGATCGACACGCCCGGGCACGTGGACTTTGCTTACGAAGTCAGCCGTTCGATGCGCGCTGTCGAAGGGTCCTTGCTGGTGGTGGACGCGACGCAGGGTGTGGAAGCGCAGACGCTGGCGAATGTCTACACAGCGATCGATGCAGACCACGAGATCGTGCCGGTTCTGAACAAGATCGACCTTCCCGCCTCGGAACCCGAGCGGGTGAAAGAACAGATCGAGGATGTGATCGGAATCGATGCATCCGAAGCTTTGGAGATTTCCGCTAAGACCGGTGTCGGTATCCCTGCAGTGCTTGAGGCGATCGTCAAACGCCTGCCTCCGCCGCATGAGGGCGATCGGACAAAGCCGCTCAAGGCGATGTTGGTGGACAGCAAATACGACCCCTATTTGGGGGTTGTTGTGATTGTGCGCGTCATCGATGGGGTTCTCAAAAAAGGTCAGAGCATCAAAATGATGAAGACCGGCGGGACCTATGACATCGACCGGATTGGCGTTTACCGCCCGGCAATGCAGAAAGTCGATGAACTTGGGCCGGGTGAAATTGGTTATATCACCGCGCAGATCAAACAGGTCAGCGACACCCGCGTGGGTGACACCATCACCACCGAAAAGAAGGGCTGCGAGACACCCCTGCCCGGCTTTAAGCCGTCAATCCCAGTGGTCTTCTGTGGCCTGTTCCCGGTAGACGCCAACGATTTTGAAGACATGCGCGACGCCATGGAAAAGCTGGCGCTGAATGACGCGTCTTTTACCTTTGAGATGGAAACCTCGGCCGCACTTGGCTTTGGCTTCCGCTGCGGGTTCCTTGGCCTTTTGCACCTCGAGGTGATCCGTGATCGTCTGGAACGCGAGTATGACATCGACCTGATCACGACGGCCCCGTCGGTGATCTATCACGTCTATACCAAGGACGGCGAGATGCAGGAATTGCACAACCCCGCCGACATGCCTGATCCGTCGACCATCGACCACATCGAAGAGCCGCGCATCAAGGCGTCGATTCTTGTGCCGGACGATTATCTGGGCGACGTGCTCAAGCTGTGTCAGGACCGTCGCGGTCTGCAGCTTGACCTGACCTATGTCGGCAGCCGCGCGATGGTGGTGTATGACCTGCCGCTGAACGAGGTGGTGTTCGACTTCTACGACCGTCTGAAATCGGTGACCAAAGGCTATGCGAGCTTTGACTACCAGATGATCGGCTACCGCGAGGACAACCTCGTGAAGATGCAGGTTCTGGTGAACGACGAGCCCGTAGATGCGCTGTCCACAATGGTTCACCGCGACCGCGCCGAGACCCGGGGCCGCGCCATGTGCGAAAAGCTCAAGGACCTGATCCCGCGCCACATGTTCAAGATCCCCATTCAGGCCGCCATCGGCGGCAAGGTGATCGCCCGCGAGACGCTTTCCGCCCTGCGCAAGGACGTGACCGCCAAGTGCTATGGCGGCGACGCCACCCGCAAGAAGAAGCTTCTGGAAAAGCAGAAGGCGGGCAAGAAGAAGATGCGCCAGTTCGGCAAGGTCGAGATCCCGCAGGAAGCGTTCATCTCGGCGTTGAAGATGGATGGGTGATTTATTGCTATGAACCTAAAGACAAACGTCACGCTTTGAGTTCTTTGCCTAGCAGCTTGCTTTGCCGACATTCCATAAGTTCTTGACTACGGGCAGCGATGGCGCCAAGTTTTGAGCGTAAGGTAAGGGCAGTTTTACTAGGCTGGACCTGAACATTAAACACCAGAGAATGGGGTTAATTTCTAATTCCTTTTGCACTCCCTTATAATTTGCAGAGAAACGAGATTTTAATGTCCAAGAAGAAAAACAACAGCAAGGATCAAATCGAAGTTCAAGACGACAAGGAAGGCGGCGCTCCAAGCAAATGGTGGCAGTGGTTTTTCTTGTATCCCGCATTCGGCTTGGCTTTGCTAACCGCTATTCCAGATTGGGCCGACCGTGTGTATGCAGTCATTCAAGGATTGCAGAGAGACGAGTTAGATCAGTTGAAGGCAAACCAGGAATTATATGAAGCAAATCCAATCTGTATGCAAACGTCCTTCTACTGGGTCGACTCAGTCGATGGTATAAGAGTTGACCCAATAATGTGCGAAGAAAGCCCTGCAATTCTGCTTCGCATCAAATACCCTGAAGGCGGCTCTAGAATGTCTATGATTGATCTTGAACCGCATCTTAAACCGCAGCAAGTCTCAAATGGTTTTGTCTCGGCCGCATTTGCGTCCACAAGACTTCAAATTGATTATGAAAACTCCATAAATTTTCGGGAGCTTCAAAGCTCTCAATATGCTCAACAAATCGCGGTTGTACGGTGCACGAGGCAAGTCGACGCTAGAACGATATTGCGTCACATCAGTGTCGGAACACAGTGCTACGACGAGTACTTTGACATACTGACTGGCTGGGTCACACAAACGAATCCGACATCTTGCAGGAGTTCCTGCTGAATGCGGAAGGTTTTCCTCTTTGTCACCGTCGCTATTGCACCAAACATCCTATTTGCGCAAGTAAAGTCCAGTGACGAAGAAAATTCAAAAGCGTATCCAATTTTAACAGCAGGTCAACGCGCCATTCTACACAGCTGCCTAGTCAACCCAGAATCTAAACACATAGACACCTGCGTCAGCTTTTGTAACAAACGACGTAATGCAGTACTTCCACAATGCCAGAAGCTGGAACAAACGGCTGGCAATTGAGTTATTTCAAATTGAGTAGGGCTCCACACCTATTTGTTGATAAAATGCGTTTCTATTTAATAATGATAAAAAAGTTGAGGCGTGTGCGTACTGAAAAACTACGGCAGAACCAAAGAATCCGAAGCGCTGAAGTGCGGACAAGTTCTCCGCATTCTAAAAAACACATGCAAAACCTTGCACCCGTGCTACGCTCCTCTCACAATAGGGAGGACACCAACATGAAACATCTGATCACTGCCACCGCGCTGTCGGTGGCGCTGGCAAGTGGCGCCTATGCCGAAGGCCAGACGCATCACATCGCCATCCACGTGAACGAGAACGATCCGCAAGTCATGAATATCGCGCTCAACAATGCGCAGAACGTCGCGAATTACTATGCGTCCAAGGGCGATGAGGTGGTGATCGAGATGGTGGCCTATGGCCCCGGTCTCAACATGTTCATCCCCGGCAAAAGTCCGGTCGAGGATCGCATCTCCGCAATGTCGCTTGAGCTTGAGACCCTGAGCTTTTCGGCCTGTGGCAACACGCTGGCCGCCATGCAGAAGAAGGCCGGGCATGACATCGTGCTGATGTCCGAAGCTACGGTCACCCCGTCGGGTGTGGTGCGCCTGATCGAATTGCAGGAACAGGGCTACGCCTACGTGAAGCCGTAACCTTGGGCACGGTGCGAGCATCGTTTCGCCGATCCTCGCATCGTCGCCAACCCCCCTTTGCACAGCGCCAGTAAGAGCGTGTAAACTGCCGGAAAAACGCCGAGCAGGTTAAAAAAATGCGCCCGATTCTCATTGCTGTCTTTCTGGCGGCCCCAATGTCTGTCCAAGCCGACCTTTGCGATTTCCGCCCAAGCATTCTTGCAAGCAAGGCCGGGCAGGCCGCCAAAGCCACGGTCGGGGCGGTCGCATCCGTCGCCACTGACGGTGTCCGGGCGGTCGGCATCTATACACTTGAAAATCCGGTCTCTGGCGTCAGCATGATCAGCACCGGTGTCAGCAGCGCCGCAGCTGCTGGCAGCAACATGGCTGCCGGAGCCGGTGGCGCGTTGACCACCGCCAGCGCCATTGCCACCGCGCCCGTGACCATCGCAGTCGCCGGACTGACCGCTGTGGCCTTGGGCAGCTACGAAGGCGTCTGCTACTTCCGTCAGGAGCGGATCACCGATTACGACGAGATCCTTTACATAGTGTCGAACCTGTCAGCCAATTCGGATCCGACAATGTTTCGGCTGATTCCGGAGGGCGCGGACTATGTGACGCTTAACGGACGCAACGCCATCGCTGGCGACGACAAGGTGCGCATTGCCGCAACGGGTGTTGGCCCGTTCATCTTTGAGGTGAAGAACCTCTACATAACTGACGGCGTGCTGATGCACCGTGACACTGGGCGGAACACGGTGATCGGGAACGTGGCACTTCAGGTGGTCGGGGTTCAGGAGTGACAAAGCCGCCAGTCACTGCGCAGAGGCGAGTGTATCGAGACATACCCCTGCGACCGGTTTTGGCAGCACGTCACTTATCCGCGCTGCTTCGTTTTTCAGAAACGTGGCGCGGTCTTTTTCTGGGCGGTCTTCGGCCCCGAAATATGCCGACAAGTGATGACAGGCAGAAGGAGCGAGCCAAGGCGCATCAGACAAAGCGGCAAGAAATGCCTCGGGTTGCTGACGGTAGAGCGGCAGCATATCGGCGGCATAGGATTGCATCAGCCCAGCATCAGTGGTGCGCAAAACCACGTCTCCTAGCAGAACCCACAGCCCTGGATCACCCATTTTCGCCTGATCTAAACTGCGCCCATAAAGATCGGCCAGCCCGTGCATCACGGCCAATGGCGAATCATGCCGGGACGGCACCCGCCCCAGCATGAGTTCGATCATTTCCAATGCATCGGCGGGGTCAGGCGGTGGTGCTTCTTGGGCCATAGCGGGCGACCCCAACAGACCTAAAGCAAACACCACCCGGAAGGCGCGTTGTGACCTCATTCGAACGCGGGCATCCCGCCCCAGAACGAGTGTATATTGCGTGTGCAATCCCAATCCAGCGGGCGTCCACGCTCTACCGTCTCGTCCGAGATGGTGACTGTGATGTTGCCGGTTTCCTTTGGCGTGATCTCGGACCACATCTGATAGACCTTGGCCCCCGGCAACACGATGCAACCGTCCGACCAAGACGCGTTCGTACCCTTGTGGATGAAAAACCCGTTAGCGGTGCTGCCGTCGCCGTTATACGGCACCTTGAGACCAAGCCAGATTGCTTCGCGTTTGCCACCATCGGTGCCATCGGTTTTATTTGCCATCCGCGTCGCGTAGCCTGTGTAAGATCCCGCGTCGATCACAACATTTTCGTCCCACCAGCAGGTTTCGGAAATGCTAACCGACCCGCTTTTGAAGGACAGAGTGCCTGTGCCGTTTTTGCGCACAACATTGATCGCATAGCTCATTAGAACTCTCCGTCTCAAAATAAATCTCTCGCAATACTTAAAAGCTTAGGCGCATGGCAGAGAGTCGGGCAACAGATTTGTCCGCAAGGTCGTGGCCAGCGCGATCGTCGACTTGACCGAAGTCAACGCGCGGGGAACCCAGTTCGGGCAGGATCAAGACATTAAGGGAGAACTGATATGAACCCGACTGAACAAAAAGACCTTCTAATCAAACGTCGCATCGAACTGACTGGTGCAATGGCCGACATTGAAGACAAGTTGGACGACCCTATGCCGAAAGACTGGGAAGATCGCGCATCGGAACGCCAGGGAGACGAGGTTCTCGAAGCGCTTGGCAATGCGGATCTGGACGAGCTTCGCCGGATTGATGCAGCGTTGACCCGGATCGCAGATGGAACATATGGCACTTGCGCGAAATGCGGCGACCCGATCTCGGATGAACGTTTGTCGGCGGTTCCGACAGCCGCGCTTTGCAGAAATTGCGCCTGACTACACATGACAGAACGCACTTTATTTCCGGTACACGCTTATAAAAATTTGCGTGACATTCCGGATTCTAGATGTATTCCTTAACAACGCAGTATTCGACTGATCGGAAACTATCAAACGCGATGATTTCGTAAGTCAAAAAATTTTTGCTGGAGGCCTGTATGTTGAGACTTGCCAGTATCTTGTACACGTTGATTGCGACAACTTTATCCGGGAATTTCGTGCTGATCTGCGTGGCTATCGGGTTTGGTACCACCCATGGTTTGACGTCCGCCATTTCTGCAGGAGCCATCTTGGCCCTACCGCTAGCGTGGTTACTCGCACGCGAAATGTATACGAAATAGCCCTACGTAACTTCAGCTTGATCACGATCAAAGACAACACATAAATTTTTCGGAATGTAATGGCAGTGCAGAAAAACAGGAGGCTAATATGCTCCGCCTTGCCAGCATTCTTTACTCGCTCATTGCAACGACACTTGCAGGCACAGCCGTCATCGTGGTTCTAACATTAGGTTTTGGCACGCTGGTTCCGATCGTCGGCGCTGCCATCCTTGGTGCGATTATAGCTCTTCCAATCAGCTATTATGTGTCTAAAGAACTATACCAGTCCTGATGCGCCCCAGACGCCACCGTGTCTAGCAATCCGTCGGCACAAGCTTCGATCAATGCTAAAGCCCCATTAAAATCACGGGTAAAATACGGGTCAGGCACATAGGTCGCCTTTAGATCTCGCGCAAAATCGGTAAACACCTTGACCCGGTCAGGCGGACCAAACGCGGCCAAATCCGCAGCGTTGTCGTCATCCATCACGACGATAAGGTCAAATTCCGTGAAATCGGAGCGCGCCACATGCCGCGCCCTGAGCATGGACAGGTCATACCCCTTGGCGCGCGCGGCTTCCTGCATCGGGCCGTAGGGTGGCTTTCCAACATGCCAATCCCCGGTACCGGCACTGTCCAGCACCAGTTCGATTCCGCGTGCCAAAGCCTTGGCGCGGGTTACAGCCTCGGCGGTGGGGGAACGGCAGATATTGCCCAGGCAGACAAAGAGGATACGGTGCGTCATGTCCGTGACTTAACCAGTTGGGGCCCAAGGGAAAAGGGGATGGGATGCGACAGATCAAAAGGATCGTCATTTTGACGGGCGCCGGAATATCTGCGGAAAGCGGGCTTGGGACCTTCCGCGACGAAGGCGGCCTGTGGGCGCAGCACAAGATCGAAGACGTCGCCACTCCAGAGGCTTTCATACGTGATCCCAACCTCGTACACCGATTTTACAACGCGCGCAGGATCCAAGCGGCAGAATCAAAGCCCAACGCCGCACATGATGCGCTGGCCCGGTTGCAAACAGGCTTTCCCGGCGAGGTTATGCTAGTCACCCAGAACGTGGACGGGCTGCATGAGAAGGCAGGTGCAATCGCCATCCACATGCATGGCGAATTGTCACGAGCGCTCTGTGCGGTGTGTGACCATCGCTGGGATGCGCCGCCCGAAATGTCAGTGGGTGAATCCTGCCCCGCCTGCCAACAACCTACGGCGCGACCCGACATCGTCTGGTTTGGTGAAATTCCCTACCACATGGAGCAGATCATCGAGGCGATTCAAACCTGCGATCTGTTCGCTGCCATCGGCACATCTGGCCAAGTTTATCCGGCGGCCGGTTTTGTCGAAGAGGCGCGTATGGCAGGAGCGGCCACGGTAGAATTGAACTTGCGTGACAGCGACATGTCCTACGCCTTCGAAGAACAGATCGTCGGGCCGGCCAGCAAGACGGTCCCCGCTTGGGTGAACCGCCTGCTGGGCTGAAATGTCAGTTACCCGAGCCGTGCTTCATGACACCATGGTCCTGCCGCTCCAGATCGACCGGGACGTCAATCACGATGTCACCCGCCTTTTCAAAGGTCAGGGTGATGGTCACGATGGCATCTTGCTCCATCGCGCCTTTCAGGCCCATGAGCATCACATGTTTTCCGCCGCGCTGCATCGCGATCATGCCTTCGGCCGGTAGGTCAAACCCTTCCTCAACATGCACCATGCGCATGACGCCGTTTTCACCTTCAAGATGGGTGTGCAGCTCGGTCCTGGCGGCGGCATCCGAGGACGCGCCAATCAGGCGATCTGCCTCACCTGAATTGTGGATCATCATAAAAGCAGCCCCGGATTTTGCCATCGGCGACGCCGAGCGTGCATAGGCGTCATCGACAGTGATTTCCGCAAAGGAAGGCACGGCAAGGAAAAGGGCGGATGCCCCGGCGATCAGGATCGTTTTGAACATTGTCAGTCACTTTCGTTTGATTTCAGCTAGATATGAGAATCAAACCCGCACGGGTGGCCCCCGCGCCTGTGCTTTCGCCAGAACGGTGCTGACTGCAGATTCGCGTCCGCGCGCAATCCACATTGCCTGCCAATGCGAGACCAGCTGCACCGTCGGGCCTTCCGTCCAAACGTCTGCAAAAAATGCCAGCGCAAAATCCGGACAGATCATTACGCCGCCCGTCGGCTCTCCGTTTTCGTCCACGAGGATGTGGATCGGCCCTGTACCTGTGCAGATCTCCATCGTCCCAACAGCAGGGGACTGCCCACGTGCCGCAGCGAAGGTGACACTTGTGACGGTGATCAAAAGCGCCAGCGCCAAGGCCGTCATATGCCGAAAACAAGATGTCATGTCATCTAGGTAAACACCCGGACAGCGCTCACAAGGCGACAAAAGGAAACAGCCCCGCGCGGATCACCGTGCGAGGCTGTTTCAATGTCAAAGTGTAAAGGATCAGGCCTGTGCGGCTTGTGCCTTTACAATCTCTTTCTTGACCTTCAGCGCGTTGGCCGACAGTTCGGTGTCCTTGGCTTTCGCAAGGAACTTGTCGAGACCACCACGGTGATCGACGCTGCGCAGCGCGTGCGCAGAGATGCGCATCTTGATGCCACGGCCCAGAGTTTCAGACTGCAGCGTCACGTCGTTCAGGTTCGGCAGGAAACGCCGACGTGTCTTGTTGTTGGCATGGCTGACATTGTTGCCAGTCATCGGGCCTTTACCGGTCAGTTCGCAAACACGCGACATGGGTTCATCCTCGTTCTATAAGAGGCGGAAGACGGCTCTTCCACCAATATGAAAGGGCGCCGACTGGCAGCGCCCGGAATCTCGTTGGCTGTCCTTAGAGGGATGCGGGAAAGGCGTCAAGTGGCGCGGTGCCGGAAAACCGGGACTCCCCCCGAAGTTCGGCGATTTTGTATCGAACCGCCTTTGGCGGTTCGACAGATCGGGGGCTTTGCCCCCCTGCCGCGCAAGCGCGACATTCCCCCCAAGGTATTTTTCAAACAGAGAAGACACACAATCTTAACCCGACTCGCGTCATCTGTATTGGCGGTGCAGGCGGAGGCGCCGATGACCGCAAACGGAGAAGCCCCCTGCCACGATATGCAGGGGGTGGACCGCTCCACAATCTTCTCTGTTTCTCAAATACCTCGGGGGAGACGCCGTTTACGGCGGCGGGGGCAGAGCCCCTCAAACGGCTTGAATGGCCAAAGGCCAGGCAAGCGCAGCCTGTGCGCCGCAGGCGCGCAATCTGGTCACCCAACCGGAGAGATTCGCCCTTCAAGCTGGGACAGCACCTCGTCCGCTGCCTGACTGGGTGTCTTGGTCCCATCTTCCACCAACTGTCCCAACGACCGGACCAGCCCTTTCATCGGCTCCCGTTCCAGCCGCGCCAACAACGATTGCTTCAGTTCCGCCTCGAACCAGAACCGCGCCTGTGACGCGCGGCGGGCGGCGAAATGGCCATTGTCGCGCCGCCATTGGGTGAGGCTTTGCATTTCCTCCCATGCGGTGGTCAGGCCTGTATCCTCGAGCGCAGAAACCGTCATCGCCTTTGGAAACCCCTCCGGATCCTGTGGCCGTTTGCGCAAGAGGCGCAGAGCGCCCGCGTAATCCGCACAGGTGCGGGTCGCAGTGGGTTTGAGATCGCCATCGGCCTTGTTCACAAGGATGATGTCCGCCATTTCCATGATGCCGCGTTTAACGCCCTGCAACTCGTCTCCGCCTGCCGGGGCCAGCAGAAGCAGAAAAAGGTCAGACATTTCCGCCACCACGGTTTCGGACTGGCCCACTCCCACAGTTTCGATCAGCACAACGTCAAAGCCAGAAGCCTCGCAGAGGTCGATCGCCTCACGTGTGCGCCGCGCCACGCCACCCAGATGAGATTGCGACGGCGATGGGCGGATAAACGCGTTGGGATCGCGCGACAGACGTTCCATCCGGGTTTTGTCGCCAAGAATTGACCCGCCGGAGCGCGCAGAGCTGGGATCCACGGCCAGCACCGCCACCTTGAGCCCCTGCGCTGTCAGCATCATGCCAAAGGTTTCGATGAAGGTGGATTTACCCACACCCGGCGTGCCGGACAGCCCGATGCGCAGAGCTTCACGGCCGTGACCCTTGAGCCTTTCGAAAAGCGCCAGGGCATCCGCCCGATGATCCGTGCGCCCACTTTCCACCAGAGTTATTGCGCGTGCCAAGGCACGGCGTTCACCGGCAAGGATGCGGGTGGCCAGATCGTCAATGTCCATGCGCGGGGCTCCGTCTTGGTCTGGCGGCACATGTGCCATGGGCCGGGCGACCAAGTAAACCCGTCAGCCCAGCCCCCCAGGTCCGTGCTTGAGGATCACCGGCACGACCAGTTCTTCTTCGTCGATCAGGTGGCGGTTCAGCATGGCCTGAAAGCTAAGCAGGTCCGAGCGAAAGCCGCCCGCCTCCATGTTGCCCTGTATCACGGCATTGGCCCCGTCGGCAAAACGGTTGAGCAAACCGTCCATCGCGTGGTGATCGGAATCCAGAAGCTCAAACCCTTTGTTCAGGATCGGCTCTCGCGTGGCCAGCACAGGGAAATAGTGATGGTCTTCGATCTGATGGTGCCCGTGCAGGTTCTGCAGCAGCATCGACCCATAGCGCGACAGTTTTCCGGCATGAGTCTGCACGTCGATTTTGCAGTCCACAGCCTGTTCGGCATCGTCGATGAGGGCCGTCATCAACCGGCGGAACATCAGGTGTCGGTCCAGCCAGAACGCCACTAGTCCGGCGAAATTATCATGTTCGGGCCACGTCTCGCGCGGGTGGTCCTTCAAGAGCACGCGCAGAGCGTCCGGCAATCCGTCTCGGGTTTCGAGTGTCAGCGTCTCATCCATAGGCACCTCCTGCTACCGGGCAGGAGGTGCAGTGCGCGCAAGGAATGTCAATCAACGCACGACATGAACCGAGCAATTTGCGTGTCGCACAACATGTGTCGCCGTGGACCCGAGCAAAAGCGTCTGCATGCCGGGACGGTGGGACGCGATCACAATGAGGTCGCTGCCTTTTGCCTCGGCATAGTCGAGGATGGATCGCCCTGAATGCCCGTCGATGACCACCGAATTGGCCCCGATGTCCGACGCCAGACGGGCCAATTCGGATTCGATGCCTTTGCGCGTGGCGCTAAGAATGTCTGCCGAAATATAGCTGATGGCGTAACTTGGCACGGCTTCAACCACATGCAGCAGCGTGATCGTGGCACCTTCGGCGGAGAGCGACTTGGCGATGTCCAACGACTGCGCCGTGCGGTCGTCTTCATTGTCGAGCGCGATGGGTACGAGAATATTCGAATACATGGATCCCCTCCCTTTTTCAGGATGGGGGCAGTATAGACACCTTATTGCAGTCGCTCCTTGATCCGCATCATGTGCGGCTCTGACTTTGCAAACTGTTCAGACAGATTTGCAAAGTCAGGACACGTTGGGTTCGCCCTGCAAGCCCAATAGCTTGCGGAACCCGGTCCAATAGCCCGGTAGACGCGGCGGTTCTTGAAGATGAGGCACCGCCTCATCCGCCCAGCGCGACATGCGGCGCTTGGCGAAATCGCGACCCCAGTCAAGATAGGTTTGGGCGTCGTTGGGGCGTAGGCGGCAGGCCGACCCCACCAAGCCCACCAGCGTTTCGGGGGCCGAGTACCATTCGTCTTGAATTCCCGTTACCTTGGCTTGCAGAAACGGCCCAACCCAGCGCATCAATGCCTTGTCCGAGAACAAGAGCAGCATCTTGCCCATCTCCTCGCGGTTGTAGTGGATCAGCGGCGGGAAGGTGTCGAAGAAAAGCGCGCGGCCGTCGAGATAGGCGAAATTGCGGATCGACGGGTGAAAGCCGATGCGGGTGTCAAACTGATCTGCGTTGTTCCAGAAGGTGGCGATCACGTCGCCTGCGGCCTCCATCATCTGGAGCGTCTCTTCGGTGTTGGCGCTCTGCATCTGCGGGCGCATCATACTGTCCGAGGGCAGCGCCTCTTGCACGATCACGGGGATGCGGGTGCCATCCATGTCGAGAAGGTGGAATTCGGTATCCGGCAGAGCGACCCCGGCTTGGTTCAATGCTGCCACGTAATCGTCGTGACATTGCGCCAGCCGGTCGAGAGCGGCCTGATCGCGCAACCCACGATATACCTTGATCACCTTGTCCGAGAACGGGCCCGACGCGGGACGGAACGGTGCGCAGAAATAACCCATCTTTGACACGGTTTGTCCGCGTGCGTCACTGTCGGCACGGATCACGGCTTTCAGGGCGTCACGGTCGGTCATTGTGCAGGCTCCTTGGTCGGGTGCCCTGCCTTACCCGTTTGCCAGCACCTGTGCCACCTCTGAGGTGAGCGCGTCAACTTCGGCCTGTGCGGGTGTCTTGCGGCCTTCGGCGGCACCTCGCCCCTGTCCCAGCGCCTCGGCATAGATCACGCGGTTGGCGAGCGTCGCGTCCGCGATGCGGGCCATCAGCTTTTCCGCAGCCTCGGCCACTTCGGCACCCAGCCGCGTGTTCTGCCGTGCCCGATTGAGAACGATGATCGCTTCCTTGTCTTCGCGCCGGGCAAGATCCAGAACACCCTCGGTGGCCCAAAGGTCCACATGGCTGACGCTGACCGGCACAACCACAAGATCAGCCACACGCAAGGCGGGGCGCAGATCGCTGTCGGCCTTGGGCGGTGTATCGATGATCACGATGTCATGGTTTTCAGAGAGCTTGCGCACCTCATAGGTGATGCCCCATGCTGAAGATGTCGCGAATTCGAGCGAGTCCACAGGTCCAGCTTCGGTTTCTAGCCGGGTCATAAACCAACGGCCCAAACTGCCCTGCGGGTCAATATCCACAAGCGCAACGCGCTTGCCTTGCCGCAGAAAACCAACGGCGAGATTGGCGGAAACGGTGGTCTTGCCAGAGCCGCCTTTTTGCTGCGCAACTGTGATGACGTGGCCGGGCATGGTCTGTTCCTTCGATTCGACCAGAGGGTACAGGGTTATTGTGCAGGTGCAGCATAAAAATTGCCACACCCCGTCAAGATGGTAGGATCAGTTACATGAAATCACCCATTCGCCCCACAGATGACGAGGCTCGCCTGCTGGCTCGCGACCTGATCGAAAGCGCTCGGTTCGCGGGATTGGCGTATATCGACAAGGTGGATGGCACGCCGATGATCAGCCGTGTGGCACTTGTTGTGGGGCCGAATGGTGCGCCGCTTAGCCTGATCTCGGATCTCAGCCATCACAGCGCCGCACTGCAGCATGACCCACTTTGTGCGCTGCTGATCGGGGAACCGAAGGGCAAAGGTGATCCGCTGACGCATCCGCGTCTAAGCATGCGGGCCACCGCCCAGTTCGTGCGTCATGGAGAGGCAGAGCACGCGTCGTTGGCCGAGGCCTTCCTGTCAAAACAGCCGAAAGCCAAGCTGTATATCGGATTTGCGGATTTCGCGCTGGTACGATTCACCCCGGTAAGCGCGCGTTTGAACGGCGGGTTCGGCAAGGCGTACGTTCTGAACGCAGAAGACCTCGCGCGGGCGATGCGTTGACGCATCGCAGCGGCCCAAGGACGAAACGCAACCTTACGCGGAAACCTCTGGCGCTTGGAGGATCTGAACCCCCGCTATACGCCACTGGCCATCGATCATCAGCATCCGGTAATCGAGGTAATGCAGATTGCCCGCAGCATCCTTGAGAATCACCGTCTGATACAGCCCTCCCGCAATGGCGCGCAGATCGCCGAAGGTTACGCTTTCGGGGCGCCAGACCATCGGATAGCCCTGCTGGACCATCGCACCAAAGTTTTCTGGCGTGCGGAAGATATTGCGAATGTTTGGGGCTGCAAAGGTAAAGGCTGTGCCAAAATCGTCCTGCAAGAAGGCGTCGATCTGACCTTGAATCGTGGTTTCAATGCCGGGTTCGGGCGCAAGAACATCTTGCGCCCAAAGCGTGCCTGCCATCGAAAGGGCAAGGGCCAATCCGGTGATGAGTTTGTGCATCGGGTCACCTCTCGTTTCTGAACGAAAGGTAGCGCGCAAACCAAGCGGGGCAAAACGGCTTGATTACGCCAGTTCGCCCGCCAGACCTTTCCGGATCAGAGCGACCGACTCGTTGACACCATAGAGGGCGACAAACCCGCCAAAACGCGGGCCTTGCGATTGCCCAAGAAGCACCTCGTAAAGCGCTTTGAACCAGTCCCGCAGCGGGTCGAACGCGTGCTCTTTACCAACAGCGAACACGATTGTTTGCAGCGTTTCATCGTCGGTTGGGCCGTCATGCGCAGCCAGTCGGGACGCCAAGTCTTCCATCGCCGCGCGCTCTTTTTCGTCGGGCGCTCGGAAGGTTTTGGTGGGTTTCACAAAGTCTTCGTAATAGCGCACGGCAAAGCCAGCCGCCTGATCCAGATCGGGATGTGTTTCCGGCGTGGCTTCTGGTGCGTAACGCTTGATGAAACCCCACATCGCGTCCTTGTCCTCGGCCCCGGCGGCAGAGGCGAGGTTCAGCAGCATCGAGAACGGCACGACCATGTGCGACGCAGGCACATTGCCGGAATGGATGTGCCAGACCGGGTTGTTGGCTTGCTGCGTTGCGTCCTGCGTCGGGTAGGCGCGCAGTTGTTGGTGGTATTCGTCCACCGCCTTGGGGATCACATCGAAATGCATCCGCTTGGCCGTCTTGGGCTTGAGATACATGAAATAGGACAGCGATTCCGTACTGGCATAGGTCAGCCATTCGTCAATGGACACACCATTGCCGGTGGTCTTGGAAATCTTGTGACCATCGGCATCGAGGAACAATTCATAGGTGAAATGCTCTGGCTTCTTGCCGCCCAGAATTTCACAGATTCGATCGTAGATCGGCGTATTGGTGCTGTGATCCTTGCCATACATCTCAAAGTCTACGTCCAACGCCGCCCAGCGTGCACCGAAGTCAGGCTTCCACTGAAGTTTGACGTTGCCGCCGGTGACCGGCAGCGTGATCTCGCGCCCTTCCTCATCGTCAAAGGTGATCTCGCCTTTCGCGGCATCTACGTTCTTCATCGGCACATACAGCACGCGGCCCGTATCTGGATGGATCGGCAGGAAGATCGAATAGGTCTCGCGGCGTTCGTCGCGTAAGGATTTGAGCATGACTTCCATCACCGCGTCATACTTTTCGCAGGCCCGCAGAAGCACCTCATCGAACTGGCCAGACCGATAAAACTCGGTCGACGAGATGAATTCGTATTTGAATCCGAACGTATCCAGAAACCGGTTCAGCATCGCGTTATTGTGTGCGCCAAAACTGTCATGGGTTCCGAACGGGTCAGGCACGTCCGTCAAGGGCCGCTGGAGGTGTTCTTTCAGCATCTCGGGATTCGGCACATTCCCGGGAATTTTCCGCATGCCGTCCAAATCATCCGAAAAACAAATGAGCTTTGTCGGAATGTCCGAAATCACCTCAAACGCGCGCTGGATCATCGTGGTCCGCGCGACTTCGCCGAAGGTCCCGATATGAGGCAAGCCCGATGGGCCGTAGCCCGTCTCGAACAACACATAGCCCTTCTCAGGTGCTTTTTTCTCGTAACGTTTGAGCAGCCGGCGCGCCTCTTCAAAGGGCCAGGCCTTTGAGGTCATTGCAGCTTCGCGCAGATCGGACATTGCTCATTCACTCCGGATAGTCGACGCATGGTGTTATGCGGCCGTTCAAAAAGCACTCCCTATTGCGGGGGCGCGGGCGGGTCAATAAGTTGGGCGTCAAACACACAATCCAGAAAGCGAAACACCGTGCCAGACACCGACCCACATCCCCTTAGCCCACAGGATTGTCTTGTCGCGCTCATGATCGCGGTCTCAGCATCCGATGAAAGCATCCGCACAGCCGAATTGGTGAAGATCCAGTCAGCGGTCAACAACCTCCCGATTTTTGCCGAATACGACGAGGCACGCATTCCTGACATGTCTGCACTGGTGTTTGATCTGTTCGAACAGGAAGACGGGCTGGATGCATTGTTCGGATTGATCCGGGACAATCTACCGGAACGTCTTTTTGAAACGGCCTATGCATTAGCCTGCGATGTCGCCGCCGCCGACGGTACCTTGCGCGAAGGTGAATTACGCCTGCTTGAAGAAATTCGCTACGAGCTTAATCTCGACCGCCTCTATGCAGCCGCGATCGAAAGGGGCGCCCGAGCACGGCATTTGAGCATGTAAGCCACCAAATTGCGTCGCATTTTCCTTTCCATCGTGATAATTTGACCAAATAGTAAATTTTTTTCTTTAAGGTTTTCGAGCGATGGCGGCGACCGACAAGGACTATTACCGCGCAGCGAACAAAGGGGCGTACCCACTTGGTGTGTGGGAGGTTGAGAACGAAACTCCAGCCGAAGGTATCCTGCATGGCGATATTGAGGCACGGTCTTGGACCGTTCCGAAGCTCCTTAAGGGCGGTGTCACCGTACAGCAGGTCCGCACCCGCCAGGATTGGGAAATCAAAAACGGTTACATGGAGCCGGGCAGCGGTACGTCGCTGCACGATCATGAAGGCGCATTGGGTTATATCGCATGGACCTATTTTCGATTGCCCGAGGGCACTGTCATCCCGGATAACCTTGTGATCGTACAGCGTGGCAAGGCCGGGCATTACCAGATCGAAGTCCGTACGGGTGGTGAAATGACCCCAGAGGCCCTGCGCGGGGCGCTGGACAACCTGGCACGCAACTGCGTTGTGCGTCTTAAACAATTGGCGGATGGACTCGACCGATGATCCTACCCACACACAGAGGTCCCGATGGTTGAAATCAGCACCCCCGCCCTGATGATGTCAATTCAGGCCATTGCACAGATCATTTCGGAAGAAGAAGCCGTCATGGAGTCTATGCAGGAAGGGCAGGACCTTTACGAACTGGCCGAGTCGGTCGCAGCGTTTCGCAAGACGTTGGAAGAACTAAAAGCCGTATATGAAGCCGCCCGCCGCAACGGGGCAGACCTACCGCCTTATGGGAATCTGGTCCTTTAAACTGCGTCGCGCGCGGGTGGGATCGAATAGGTTAGCGTCGCGCGGGCTACTGGCTCGGGTTGGCCGTCTGAGTAGAGCAACACATCTGTAACGCTAAGGGCACGGCCGAGTTTCAGAACCTTGGCATGCGCAATAACGTCCGCACCGGCCACTGGCTTGCGCATGAAGTCGATGGAACAATTTGTGGTGACCGCCAGCGCCTCTTTCCCGATGCGGGACATTGTCGCGACATAAGCCGCTACATCGGCAAGGCTGAACATCGCCGGGCCAGACACTGTGCCTCCGGGGCGCAAGTGTTGTTCATTTGAATGAAGGCGCATCACAAGACGATCTTCATCCAGATGGTCGATACCGAACATACCTTTGACCTGCGGAAACACCTCATCCAGAAACGCTTCCATTTCTTCTGCTGGAACTTCGAGCGTCATACTTTCCTCCACTGCCCTGAACCGATAGAGTTGCGCCAAGTCACTGGGAGGACAAGATGAAAATCCTGGAACGTCGCGACACGGACGCGGTTTGCCATTTGCACCTGAACGCACCAGAGCGCCTGAACGCGCTTTCGGACGAAATGCTGGCCGCACTGCAAGAGCAGATCGACGCGCTGCATGACGACACATCTGTGCGGGTGGTCGTGATCTCGGGCGCGGGCAAAGCGTTCTGCGCCGGGCATGACCTCAAGCAGATGACGGCGGGACGTCAGGCCGAAGATGGCGGCAAGGCATATTTTAAAGACCTGTTCGACCGCTGTGCGCAGGTCATGACGGGCGTTCAACGCTTGCCGCAGCCGGTGATCGCGCAGGTGCACGGGATTGCCACGGCGGCCGGGTGTCAGCTGGTTGCGTCCTGCGACATGGCAATCGCCGCCGAAGGTACGCGGTTTGGGGTGAACGGGGTGAATATCGGCTTGTTTTGTTCAACGCCGATGGTGGCGCTGTCCCGCAATATCCCTAGAAAGCAGGCATTCGAGATGCTGGTCACGGGCCAGTTCATCGACGCCCACCGTGCTGAGGCGTTGGGATTGGTGAACAAGGTCGTGCCCGCGGATGACCTTGCAGCGTCGACGCAAGACATGGCGCAGCTGGTTGCAAGCAAGCTGGGTGCAGCGGTGAAGATCGGCAAACACGCGTTCTATGAACAGGTACAGATGGGCCTTGATGACGCCTATGCCTATACCGGACAGGTGATGGTCGAGAACATGCTCTACCGCGACACCGAAGAAGGCATAGCAGCGTTTCTGGAAAAACGCCCCCCCGACTGGTCACAGTAAATTTGACGCACAATCGGCTTTTCCTTCGGCCCGGAATGCGCGTGGGCTTGCTTGGCGGGTCGTTTGACCCCGCACATGAAGGGCACGTGCATCTGACGCGGGTCGCGCTGCGCCGATTCGCCCTTCACCGGGTGATTTGGCTGGTGTCGCCGGGCAATCCTCTCAAGTCGCGGGGCCCGGCAGCGCTTGGGTCGCGGATGGAACGCGCACGGGAGATCATGCAAGACCCTCGGGTCATTATCAGCGATTTCGAAGCGCAGATCGGCACGTCGTATACGGCTGAAACCGTGGAGTTCTTGAAAGCGGCTTATCCGGGGGTCCGCTTTGTCTGGCTTATGGGGGCAGACAACCTGCATCAATTCCACCGCTGGCAACGGTGGGAAGACATCATGCAGAGTGTGCCTGTCGGCGTACTGGCGCGACCGGGCTGGCGACAGGCCGGGCTCAACTCTCGCACTGCACGTAAATACAACCAACTGCGCCTGCCGGGCCGATCTTCGTTCATGCTGGCGGATCAACTGGCCCCGGCATGGTGTTTTGTGAACATGCCAATGATGCAAGTCAGTTCCACGGAACTGCGGGCAAAAGGCATGTGGCGGCCCAAAGAGTGATCTGAAGACGGGTCGAACTTATGCAACCGGATAACACGTGCAACATCACCAAAGCGTGTCCTTGTCAGCTGTCGACCTCTGGGGTTACATCCGCGCTATGACTCGGAATGTTTCACGTCGCGCAGTCTTGGGTGGTCTGGCGTCAGCCACGGTCGCACCTGCCGCATTCGCACAATCAGCCTTCGCCCCAACGACGTCATTGCGCCCGGCCGCGCGGGCTGACGACATCCTGAAAACATATCAGCCGCCGCTGAGTGCCTTAATTGACCAAGCAGGGCTGGCTGGAAAGATCAGCGTCCAAGTGGCGGATGTGAAAACCGGTTTGGTTCTCGAGTCGCACAACCCGTTGCGTGCCCTGCCCCCGGCCAGCGTCGCAAAGGCACTGACTGCCTGTTACGCGCTTGATGTGCTGGGGCCGGGTTATCATTTCGAGACCCGTGTCATGGCGACTGCCCCGGTGATCAATGGGCGGGTCGACGGCGATCTGGTCCTTGTCGGCGGTGGCGATCCGACGCTGGACACTGATGCCGTTGCCGAGATCGCAAAACGTCTTCGTGAAGAGGCCGGGGTGATCGAAGTCACCGGTCGGTTCCTTGCTTGGGGTGGTGCGCTGCCCGCTTTGAACGGCATCGACAGCGAACAGCCCTACCAAGTGGGGTACAATCCGGGGATTTCAGGGCTGAACCTAAACTTCAATCGCGTCCACTTTGAGTGGCAGCGCGCGGGTGATCGGTACAATGTGACAATGGATGCCCGCTCTGGAACTCTGCGCCCGGAAGTTCGGGCGGCGAGAATGCGGGTCGAGGCACGTAATCACCCGATCTACACCTACAAGGATGGTGATGCCTTTGACGATTGGACTGTGGCGCGCGGCGCATTGGGCCGTAGTGGCGCACGCTGGCTGCCCGTGCGCAAACCCGCTCGTTACGCCGCCGAGGTTTTCCAAATCCTCGCGCGCTCCAATGGCATTGTGTTGAAAACACCCGAACTGATTGACATTTTGCCCGCTGGAACCGCCCCCATCCTGACGCATCAAAGTGCGCCGCTTCGCGTGATCCTGCGAGACATGCTTAAGTATTCGACCAATATCACTGCGGAATGCGTCGGCATGACAGCAACGGTGGCCCGCAACGGCAGCGTAACCTCTCTTCCGGCATCCGCCGAAGCGATGAACACTTGGGCCAAAGAAACGCTTGGCATGAAGTCCGTCGCACTTGAAGATCATTCGGGCCTCGGCGATGACAGTCGCCTGTCCTCGAGAGACATGGTCTTGGCATTGATTGCGGCGCGAAAATCCATGGGCATCAAGCCGTTGCTCAAACAGCATCCATTGCGCGACGAGGACCGCAAGGTCATCGAAGACCACCCTGTCGGCGTGCACGCAAAGACAGGGACTTTGAATTTCGTGAACGGACTGGGTGGGTTCATCGACTTGCCCGATGGTACCGAACTTGCCTTCGCCTACTTCTCGGCAGATCTGCCACGGCGGGATTCACTGACCCGCGATGAACGAGAAAACCCACCCGGCGGCAAAGCGTATGCTGTGGCGTCGCGCAAATTGCAGCAGCGGCTACTGGCGCGTTGGGGCATCCTTTATAACGGCTGATCTTTCGAAAAAGGGGCGCAAAGCCGGTCTTTGCGCCCCAAGAGATCTGCCTGCTGCAGGGATTTACAACAGCCAGAAACTACGGTTGGCCTCCCGCTGGGCGGTCAACCGATCCAAGCCGATGTCACGGAGCAAGTGATCATCAAGGTGTTTGAGATGCAGCCGCGTGCGGCGGCGTTCGGACCACACCGTGACCGTCACCGCAACGCGCAGCGCGACGACAGCCAGCGGGGACAGGTGGGACTGTCCGCCAAGATAGGCGATCTGCGGGGCATGGGTTGCGTGTGTCATGGGTGCACTCCTCAAATGTATCGACACAATCTTACAATATCGCGACAAATGTATTGCATTCGCGACATGAAAAGAGATACATTTGACTCAATCAACGCTCCAGAGAAAGATTGTGTCGGATACAATTTCCCCAGACAAGATCGTGTCGCTGCCCCAGCCCGCGGCTGGACCCAAATACAAACGGGTGGCAGACACGATACAATCCGCGATCCGTTCAGGTGACCTGCGCGCAGGTGACAAGTTGCCCCCGGTCCGGGAATTGGCGTGGTCGTTGGGCATCACGCCCGGCACGGTGGCACGGGCTTACACGCTTTTGACAAATGCCGGGCATGTCAGCGCCGAAGTCGGTCGCGGAACATTTGTGGCAGAGCGCACAACACGCCCCCATCCTGCACCCCGCGAATACGTGTCTGTTCCGATGCAGGACGGGAAACTATCTTTGGTCAGCCCGCAATTGCCTGATCTTGGGCAGGTGGCCCTGATCCAAGATGCGTTCGCTGGTATAGGAGCAACCGCGCCTGAGCGTTTGCTGCACTATCCCACGCGCGACGCCTACCGCCCCCTGCGCGAGGCTGCTGTGCATTGGCTGCGCGCCATACCGCTGGGGCGCATCGACGAATCCGATATTGTGATCGTTCACGGCGCACAGAACGGACTTACGGTGATCCTGCAAGCGATTCTGCACGGCCCCCACCCCTCTGTTTTGGTCGAAGATCTGGCGTATCCCGGTTTTCGTCGTACCGCCGATCTGCTGCGCGCCGATGTTGTCGGGCTGCCCAGCGACGAGAAAGGGTTGCTGCCCGACGCGCTGGCCGACATTGCCCGACGCACCGGGGCGCAAGTGCTGTGTACGTCGCCAGATGTGCACAACCCTACACTGAACTGCACCCCGTCAGACCGGCGCAGCGAAATTGCCCAAGTTTGCCGCGCGTTGGACATTCAAATCATCGAAGACAACTGCTATCGCCGGGCCAACACCAACGCGCCCAGCTACCGCATCCTTGCGCCCGAGCGAACATGGCATTTGTCATCCATCTCCAAGATATTGACCCCTGCCTTGCGGATAGGTTTTGCCGTGGCACCGCGAGGACGGGGGCCCGATCTTCGTCAGGTTGCCGAACATGGCTTCTTTGGCATTGCGCAGCCACTGGCCGAGGCTTGCGAACGCATCCTTACCCTGCCCGAGACAGATGACATCGTTGTCGCGATCCGTGAACGCATGGCCGAATATGTGCGTGTCGCGGTGAATGCATTGGGAACGTACAAACTAACCTGGCATGAGGACGTCCCCTTCCTGTGGCTACCCCTGCCACAAGGCTGGAGAGCAGCGGCGTTTTGCCGTGCCGCTGAAGCGCGCGGCGTGCAAATCAGATCAGCCGATGAATTTGCTTTGCGCGACGGTCGCGCTCCCCACGCAGTACGCATCGCCGTGAACGCGCAAGTGCCGTTGCAAGAGTTCGAAAACGCCATGTTGCAGTTGCGTGATCTCTTGGGACACCCTCCAGAGCAGATAAGTGTCTGATTTCCCGCTGGAATGATCAAAAAACGGTCGCCTGCCACGAATTCGGAGGCTAGGCTGCAGTGCGCGACTCACCTACCAAGAGACTTAAATGGGTTTAGACATCAGCTTGGCCTTCGTCGAAACGCGGCCTGATCTCGACGAAGTGTCCGACATTCTGACCGAATACTACGCCCAGATTCTCGAGAGATTGATGGCGGTGGGCGGACCCAGCCTGTCGGTCGAAGACCACGTAAAATCAAGCCTTGACGTTATTGATGATTTCCTACCGCCCAATGGCGGTATTCTTTTGGCGCGCGACAGTTCTGGTTATCTGTTGGGCTGCGGATTCGTGCGCATGATTGATGATCACAGGGCGGAATTGAAACGCCTGTTCGTGCGCGATATTGCCCGTGGCTATGGTTTAGGTCGCCGCATGATCGAAATGCGAATTGAAAAAGCCAAGGAATTAGGCGCAACGACGATCCTTGCGGATACGGTGCGCGGCAACAGTTCGATGCTCGCGCTTTATGATCGGTTGGGGTTCAGCGAAACGCCCCGCTATGACGGTAACGCGAATCCAGCCGCGTTCGAGAAGTATCTTGTGTATCGCAAGCTGGACCTCGCAGGCGGCTGAAACAGCCGATATCGTGGGGTATAATAATACCTTATTTTCAAGCACCTGATATTAAACAATTATTTCAGATATGCGCCGCTTGACTGGGATTTTGCAATCCTTATAACCCGCGCATCGGAATACACGGGGTGTCTGCACCCTGCCTTACCAATCCAACGTCAGGGACATCCCACGATGAAAACCTTTTCTGCAACACCGGCAGACATCGACAAGAAATGGATCCTGATCGACGCTGAAGGCGTCGTTCTGGGCCGTCTTGCATCGATCGTCGCCACCCGCCTGCGCGGCAAACACAAGCCGTCTTTCACTCCGCACATGGACATGGGTGACAATGTCATCGTCATCAATGCGGATAAAATCCAGATGACCGGTAACAAGCGCAACGAAAATTTTTATTGGCACACTGGCTATCCGGGCGGCATTAAATCCCGCACGAAGCAGCAGATCCTTGAGGGTGCACACCCCGAGCGCGTCGTCCAGAAAGCGGTTCAGCGTATGCTTCCGGGCAACCGCCTGTCCCGCAAGGTTATGACCAACCTGCGTGTCTACGCTGGCACCGAGCACCCGCACGAGGCGCAAAGCCCCGAAGTGCTGGACGTCAAATCCATGAACTCCAAAAACACCCGGACGGCGAAATAATGGCTGAGCAACTCAATTCTCTCGAAGAGCTGAACACCGCCGCAGGCCTTGATGCCGCGCCGGAAGTGGTTGAAATCCCGCGTGAGCCGCAGCGTGACGCGCTGGGCCGTGCCTATGCCACAGGCAAGCGTAAAGACGCGGTAGCCCGCGTTTGGATCAAGCCGGGCTCCGGCAAGGTCAATGTAAACGGCAAGGAAATGAACGCCTACTTCGCGCGTCCGGTTCTGCAGATGATCCTGCGCCAGCCGTTCGACGTGGCCGGCGTTGCCGACCAGTTTGACGTGATGGCCACCGTTAAGGGTGGCGGTCTGTCCGGTCAGGCCGGTGCGGTCAAGCACGGCATCTCAAAGGCGCTGCAGCTGTACGATCCGAACCTGCGTTCGGCACTCAAAGCCGCTGGCTTCCTGACACGCGATAGCCGCGTTGTGGAACGTAAGAAGTTCGGTAAGCGCAAGGCGCGTCGGAGCTTCCAGTTCTCCAAGCGTTAATCTGGAACGACTACATAAATCAATTAAATCAAGGGCTTGCAAGAAATTGTGAGCCCTTTTTGTGTGTAGCAGAACTGTAGCATCAGACAATGCTGCTTGACGTTCAAGTTTAGCAAAATTAGCATATCTGTAGCGTTTGAGGTTGCTACGTAGGGTGCTGCTATGGCGTTTTACGAGGATAGGGTGGAGCACTTTGGTGGTGCGCTTGTGCTGTTCAAGCGCAACCTTGCTGTCGCTGTTCCCAACGCCAAATCACATCGTAAGCAAGCGTGGTATATGCGTTTGAAGATTGGTGGGCGCAAAGGCTACATCACACGCAGCACGAAACTGACGACTTATGAAGACGCTTACGAGTACGCAAAGAACGAACTGCTGCGTCTGCAACACGCTGCAAAACTTGGGCACAGTTTAGACGATTACACGTTTGAAAAGCATTGGAACGATTGGTTTGAACGAAACAAGAAGAATGGCACTTGGACTGCGAGCAGACAGTATTGGCACGAAAAATACGCTGCACGTTATTTCAAACCATACTTTCAAAACAAAGATGGCACGAGTGTGCTACTAAATGAGATTACGCCTACGATTGCTGCTGCATATTGGGATTGGCGTATAACGTATTGGGCAAGCGACGAAGGCGTGCGCTTGCAGAAGTACAATCCAAAACGACGTGGTGCAAAGACAAGCAGCACGAACAACGCAAAGAAAGCGCCAGCAGCCAAAACACTGCTGATGGAGCAAAGCGCACTAAATCAAATATTTTATGATGCGTTTGAACGTGGGCGTATGCAGCAAGTGTTCAAAATGCGAGCGCCTACGAAAAACAATAAACCAGCAAGACGTGCTGGATTTGAAGCAGAAGAATACAATACGCTTACACGCTACTTGCGCAGTTATAGGGACTGTGTGGGTGTGTTTGCTGACAAGCGACTGAACGCTTGGCATAAACTGCAACGACAGCAGATGTACTACTTTGTGCTGTTTTTGGCGAACAGTGGGCTGCGTGTGGGCGAAGCACGTGAAATGATTTGGGCTGACGTAAAGACAGATGTGGCTGTTGAGGGCAGCGACACTGTGATTGCAGAAGTGCGTGTGAGTAAGGAAACGAAGAAGGGGCAAGCACGTTTTGTGCAGACGCAGCCAAGTGCAAATGATTACTTAAAGCGTTGGCGTGAAACGTCGCCATATAACAAAACGAACGACTTGGTGTGGTTTGGGCAAGTGAATGCTGAAACACGTACAGTGCAGAAGTTTGTGGATTTGAACAGAGGTTTTCAGCAGTTTCTGCAGCGTGTGCCATACAACGAACGCAAGGATGGTTTGCTGTACGATAGGGATGGCGACAAGCGCAGTTTATACAGTTTGCGACACACATATGCGACGCTGCGTTTGGAGAAGGGCGACGTGAGTGTGTATGACTTGGCGATGAATATGGGCTGTAAGGTTGCGCAAATTGAAAATCACTACAGCCATCTTGTTTCGAAAAAGCGCCGACACGAGATTACGAAGACGAAACGTGCTGCAAAGGCTGTAGTGCAAGCAGCAGATGATGCAGAAGACAGTTTTGTTGTTGAAGCACTGAAACGCTTTAAGCGTGGCGAGTTGAGTGAAACTGCGCTGTTGGAAATTATGAAGATGCAGCGGTAAGTCTTAAATCGCATCTGCAACAAAATGTAGAAGCAGAAAATGAAATGAAATCCAATAAGGAAAGCGCAATGATAAAAGCACTTACAGTAAGCGATTTAGATACAATTGAAGATACGTTTTTTAACTCCTTTTCTACAGAGGAGGCGTCAATAACATACGCTGTTATCAAGAGTTTAATTTCTGAAGATGATAGTCAAAATAATTACTGTATAGGCTATGAATTGGGCGGCAAAGTTGTGAGTGCAGTTGGTTTTTCTCCAGTGTACTTTGATACAGCGTCAGACATTTCAGCATATATTTTGGCACCATTAGCCACCCATAAAATGCATCAGAAAAAAGGTATAGCAACAAAGTTAATTGATGCTGCAAAAACGTACTTTATTAAGAATAGTGTTGATGCGTTGCTCGTTTATGGAGATCCAGCATACTATGGGAGATATGGATTTGACGTTGGTTTGGGGAAACATTTTGTACCCCCATATCCGCTTGAGTATGAATTTGGATGGCAAGCAATGATGCTTAATGACAAAGATATAAGCAAAGTCACTTTAAAATTTACTTGCGTAAATGCTTTGTCTGACGCGGCACTTTGGTGACTACTAAACTAACTCTACAGCGTTTGCCAACTGTTCAGCATTCACGTCAATGTAGCGTTGCGTCGTTGCTATGCTGCTGTGTCCAGCAAGTTCTGCAAGCACACGTACGCCAACGCCTTTGCTTGCCAAGCGTGTTATAAATGTGCGTCTGCCGCTGTGCGAACTTGCGTCTTTCAAACTGCACGTTTTGTAGATGTGTAGCAGCAGTTGGCACATTGTGTTGGCGCTGAAGAAGTTGCCTTTTTGGCTTTGGAACAGTGCTGCTGTTGGTGCTGTGTTGCGTAGGGCAGTGCGATACTGTGCAAGTTGTCGTTGCAGCGTCTTGTTCAAATACACAGTGCGTGTGCGTCTGCCCTTTGTCTGTTCAGCAGCAAGCACGAAACTGCTGCGTACAGCGCCAAGTTCGTCATACACGTCGCCAACACGCAGTGCAGCAAGTTCCTTTGCTCGCAAGCCAGCGTTTATGCTGAAAAGGACAATGGTTGTATCACGTGCGTTGTGCTGACGTGTAGCGCAGTACGCCAACACACGCTTAATCTCTGCGTCTTTCAGCGTTTGTGCTTGTCGCATTTTTTGCTCCTAAATCTGCTGTTTTTCGTGTGTATATTGTATTTTCTTACATTGTGTTTGGACAACGATTGATTTGGCAAAATTGAATTGTTCGATTTCAATTGGTTAAAGCAGAATGTCATACAATGCGTATAGTATGACATTGTTGCTTGTGTTCAGTTTGTTGTGTTGAAAGAGTAGGTTTGAACCTACTGTTTTGCGTGAGTGTGTTTGAAACACTGCGTTTGAATGCAAAAGAACTTTGCTGCTTCTCATAAAGCAACAGCAGTAGGGCTTAAGCCAGCAAGCCAAGTATAGGTATAACCTCGTTTAGGCTGCGTTATGTGTATTTTGGTTTTTGCAGATGGCAGCAGGGTAAGTGCAGTGTTTCACTGCGTATGCTGTCAAACTCCTTCCAACAGTAGCCTTTGCGTTCGTAAATAAATTCAATGTTGTCTTGTATCTGTATGTCAGCAGCGCCTTGTATGTGCCTTGTCCAATTTTCTGCTGCTGTATGCCAAATCGTTCTGTACTGCCTTAAGTTTGTGCCTTTGATAAAGAAATGGAAATGCGTGTTTGTGCGTGTTTTGCCTCGTTCTACAAACACCAACCTTTGTAGTCTTCTGCCTTCATCATAGTCGCGTCTGCGTAGTATCACCTTATCTATTGTATTAAAGTAGTGTTGTATGTCTTTGTGCGCCTTGCGTTCGTGTATCTCTGTGCCATCAAAATATTTTGCTGTGCCAAATAGCCAAAATCGCTGTTGTGCAACCCAAGTTGCACCTTCTGCCTTAATGTGTTCGCGTAGTTCGTGTTCTCTGTAGTTGCTGTTTCTCATCGATAAATACTCTGCGTAAGCACCAACAAAGTGCTCACGTGTATTTATGCACGAGGTGAAAAACAGTGACGAAAATGGTTTTGGAAGAAATTAAACGAGAACTTATGGCTGCAAATGCTGTAAAGGGTGAAGAAGAGTTTTGTGTTGGATGGCTTGGCAAGAACGCAAGTTATATGCGTACATTGAGGTTTCAAAACTTGCAGCCAAGTGCAGATGCTTTGGCTATTTGTGCAAGTAAATTGAATTACTACAGAGCGAAATTGGAGCGCAGCAGCGAAGCACGACATAGGGCTTGGGCAGAGCGTTTTGCTGTGCTGCACGAAAAATGCACTGCTGCGTTAAACGAACAAGCAGAAGCGAAGTGGCGTGTTGCAGAACGAATGGGTGCTGCTTGAAATGGGTTTTGTGCGTAGAAAAAGTGCGCAGCAGTTTTTGGTAGGGAAGTACTTACAGTTTTGGGGTGGTGATTTTGCACATATGGGGGTGGTGCATTGAGTGCTTTGGCTGATGTGCAACGTGCGCTGAATTTGATTAGGCAGATAACGAGTGAAGAACGTGCAGCAGTACGCTTGGAGGTGTTGCGTTTGATGGCAAGTGCGATTGCTGACGAAGCACGAGACATTGAGCAAGGTGCAGCGCCAAAGCAAAAGCAGCGTCGTGCAGTGCGTTCTGTGCCTATGCCCAAGTCGCCAAACACACCCAAGTTGCACCAAGCAGCGCCAAAGCAGTCCTCGCAACAGCAACAGCAGCAGCCCAACACGCAGCCAATCCAACCCATCAAGCCCATAGCGCCCAAGTAGTGCTTACATCGGAAAACGATGTAAGGGTTGGTGCTTGAGAGTGCTTACATCGGAAAACGATGTAAGGACAAGGGTGCAGTGGTTGCGTACAGCGTGTGTAGCAAGCGTACAATGGGGTTGAGGGCAGTGTGGTTGCTGTTGGCTGCTACACGCTGCGAGGGCACTGTGTGTGCGTTTTTGGCGTGAAATGTGGCGGTTTGTGTGTTAGCGAGAGTATAGTTGCACAAGGGGCAGACTGGCATAGTGGTGCTGGAAAAAATGAGGAAAGCGTGAAATTATATATTGTTGGAAATGCTGGTTCTGGAAAATCCACTTTTTCAAAATATGCGTCGACGAAATATAACATAGATTATCTTGAATTAGACAAAATAATTTGGAACAGCAACTGGAACAAAGAAAGTGACGAAAAGTCACACATCAACTTTATGAATTTCATCGAACATAGTGACAGTTGGATTATTGATGGCTATGGAAATGAAATATTTTTTAATATAAGTTGCCAATTGGCAGATATTATCATTGTCTCGTGTCCAAGTATTTTTACAAGTGTGAAACTCGCTTTTTTTCGATGGGTGGTTGCTTATATACGAAAAGAAAATCCAGCGCCGATTTATAAAGTTTTGTGTGTAATTTTTTGGTTTAAGAGGAGCGTGGAGCCTGATATTTTTGAGGCAGTATATCGCTTATCTGGCAGAAAAAAAATTATTTTTGTTAAAAATATTTGTGACTTCCGAAACGGAACTATTGAATTTTCAATATTTAAATAGGCGCTTTGCAATAAGTGCTTTAAATGCAGAACATTTGAATTTTTGGCTCAATCTGTATAGCATAATGTTAGCATTATTTTTTCACATACATTAAGCAGTTGTTTTTGATATATAAACAAATGTACCGAATAGCGAAGCGTTAATCAACGTTTACAAGATACAGAAAAGGCCGCCTTTCGAGGCGGCCTTTTTGTTTATGCAGTCGTTTTGTGAAGTGCCGAACCACAGTCCGGCCTACGCGCTTGGATCGGTCAGAGCGACCGCGCCTGTCGGAATGACAACAACCGACGGGAACCTTCGTCCCACAGGTGCAGACGGGCGTTGGCAAAGCTTTCGCGGATCGTCATGCGGTTATGGTC
Source organism: Paracoccaceae bacterium (assembly GCA_024742575.1). GTDB lineage: Bacteria > Pseudomonadota > Alphaproteobacteria > Rhodobacterales > Rhodobacteraceae > Marivita. The sequence continues at coordinate 34,507 of JANSYF010000024.1, forward strand.
AGCAAGGCTGCCGTGATCGCGCACCACTTCGGGCAGACGGTAAAACGGGATCCGGCTGTAGAGGTGGTGCACATGGTGAATGCCAATGTTGCCGCTTAACCACTGAAGGACCGACGGCAGCACGTAGTACGAGCTTCCATGCAGCGCCGCATCGTGCAGTTGCCAGTTCTCTTCTTCGTCCCACAACGTGGTCTCGAATTGGTGTTGAACGTAAAACAGCCAGACCCCTGCGGTTGCCGCAAGCAGCGTCGAGGGTAGGAAAATCAAAAGAATCGGCATCAGCCCACCGAAATACAGCATGATCATTAGGCCAGCGAGGATTGCCGCATTGGTGCCCATCGCGCTGGCCCAGTAGCGGACGCTAGACATCAGGCCCAGCGGGATACGATTCTGCAAAAGGAACAGGTATCCCGGCCCAAGACCAAACAGGATGACCGGATGCCGGTACAGCCGATACATCAACTTGCTCCAACCAGACAGCGCCCGATATTCCGAAACGGTCATCGTGTGAACATCACCGATCCCACGGCGCTCCAGATTCCCGTGCGAGGCGTGGTGAATCGAATGGGTACGACGCCAGACATCGTAGGGGGTCAGCGTCAGAACGCCCAGAACGCGGCCCAGCCAGTCACTCAGCATGCGGTTGTTGTAGAACGATCCGTGCCCGCAATCATGCTGGATAATGAATAAGCGAAGCAGAAATGCTGCGTTGACGCATGAAATTGCCAAGGTCAGCCAATAACTTACACCCATGGCCCACCATGCGGCGGCCCAAAGTGCCACGAAGGGCACCAGAGTTACGGCGAGTTCGAAAGAGCTGCGCATCGCGTCGGGTTCGCGATATTTGGCGAGAACTTTAACCCATTCTTTTGCGGAGGTCGTCGCGGGCGCATGCCCGGAAATTATAAACTGCTCGGACATAAGCCTGCTTTTTTTGTCACTGTTGCAGCGTTCTACCCGATACAACGCAATCCGCCTACTTCTCTTTCGCATTCAATCGCGGATCCGAGGCATTTTGCCACTGTCATGTTTGATCAGCGTCTTTGTGCGGCGCTTGCGGTGTGTAGGCGCAGCGTTCTGGCTTGATGTCGACCAAGGGCGTTTTATCAAGACAATCCAATCCCTTGACAACAAGGGTGTCACCCTCTTGCCGGATCAGACGAACACGCGACAAGCCGATCGGGTTCGGTCGGACCGGGGAACGCAGTGCAAACGTTCCCGTCGTAACACCGTCCCCACGCGGGCTTTGCAGGACAAGATCGCGCCGGGACCGGTGTAGCCAATACAGAACATCAATGTATTCAAAGTCGCTAATACCTTTCAAGGCAGGTGCCCAGTGCGGAAGCAGTTCAAGACGGCAGTCCGGACCGTTCAGTTTCCCTTGTCGGGGACACAGATCCCGCGTTGTGAATGGCGTGCGAATTGTTCCGATGAAGCGCAGCGTCGCATCTTCGGGTTGGAGCGGATCAACAGCAAGTTCACCCTTGCGCAGTTTGGTCGGCTCGGGGTCGGTCATCGGTGTCCTCCACGACAGGCTTAACAGACAGAATGCAAAATTTGGTCCTGATGGCCAGCGCCGATAACGAGGTGGCTTTGTCCATCTTGCCGCGCCCCGGACTGTCCTCCATAGTCGCGGCGCTATGGCGAACACCGACACACCCACTGCTGAACGATACCTAACCGTGCCTGAATTGGCCGCGCTTTTGCGGATAAAGGAACGCAAGGTCTATGATCTTGCGGCAACCGGTGCCGTTCCCTGTTCAAAAGTCACTGGGAAACTGCTTTTTCCCGAACAAGCTGTGCGCCGCTGGCTTGAGCGCGGGCAAACGGGCACGGCGCAAAGCCACACGGCGCGTCCAGCGGTATTCTTGGGCAGCCATGATCCATTACTCGATTGGGCGCTGCGTCAATCAGAATGCGGGATCGCAACGTATTTCGACGGATCGCAGGACGGGCTTGACCGTTTCATCGCACGCGAAGGTGTCGCGGCGGGATTGCACATGTTTGATGCCGTAACCGATTCATGGAACGTGTCCGCGATTGAAAATGACCTGTCGGGGTCGGAAGCAGTGCTTCTGGGATTTGCCAAGCGCAGACGCGGGTTGGTGATCAAATCAGCGCTTGCATCCGAAATACAAAGCCTTGCAGATTTGGTCGGGCGAACGATAACGCCACGGCAGGCCGGGGCAGGCACAAGAACACTTTTCGACCATCTACTTCGCGAGGCGGGTATCCTGCCCGACACCATCCAGATGCGGCCAGTAGCGCGCAGCGAAGCGGATGCGGTTCTTGACGTGGCATCAGGACCGTCAGACGCGACGTTCGGGCTCAAAGCTTTGGCAGCACAACATCATTTGGGGTTTGTCCCCTTGATCGAAGAACGTTTCGATCTTCTAGTCAGCCGTCGCGCCTTTTTCGAACCTCCGATGCAACGCTTTATACGTTTCTTGCAATCAGCCGAGTTCACGGATCACGCGGTCACATTGCAAGGATACGATGTGTCCGAGGCGGGAACAGTGCGTTGGAACGGGTGATACGAAAACCACCCTGCAAGTGGTGGACGCTGGCCCAGCAGCAGCTTAGGTTTGGCGAGAACCAAGGATGCCTGAATGACTGACGCAACCCCGTATCAGGTGCTTGCCCGCAAGTATCGCCCAGAAACCTTTGCCGATCTTGTTGGACAAGAGGCGATGGTGCGCACGCTGAAGAACGCGTTTGAAGCAGACCGCATTGCACAGGCTTTTGTGATGACCGGGATTCGCGGCATCGGCAAAACCACCACCGCACGGATCATTGCAAAGGGCCTAAACTGTATCGGGCCGGATGGCACCGGTGGGCCGACAACTGATCCGTGTGGCCAGTGCGAACACTGCGTGGCGATCATGGAAGGTCGGCATGTTGACGTGATGGAGATGGACGCGGCCTCGCGCACCGGGGTGGGTGACATCCGCGAAATCATCGACTCGGTGCATTACCGGGCAGCGTCAGCCCGCTACAAGATTTACATCATCGACGAAGTTCACATGCTGTCGACCAGCGCGTTTAACGCGCTTTTGAAAACGCTCGAAGAGCCGCCCGCGCATGTGAAGTTCATCTTTGCCACTACCGAGATCCGCAAGGTGCCCGTCACCGTTCTGTCGCGCTGTCAGCGGTTCGACCTGCGGCGGATCGAACCCGAGATGATGATCGCTTTGCTGCGCAAGATCGCCAGCCGCGAAAGTGCCGAGATCACGGATGATGCCTTGGCGCTGATCACCCGCGCGGCCGAAGGGTCTGCACGCGATGCGACCTCGCTTCTGGATCAGGCGATCAGCCACGGGGCAGGAGAGACCACAGCAGATCAGGTCCGCGCGATGCTGGGGCTGGCCGACCGGGGCCGGGTTCTCGACCTTTTCGACATGGTGATGAAGGGTGATGCGGCGGGCGCGTTGACCGAACTCAGCGCACAATATGCCGACGGGGCCGACCCGATGGCCGTGCTGCGCGATCTGGCGGAAATCACGCACTGGATATCCGTCGTCAAGATCACACCCGAAGCCGCAGAAGACCCGACCATCAGCCCGGACGAACGCCAGCGCGGTCAGGATTTCGCAAACGCGTTGGGCATGCGACCACTAACGCGGCTCTGGCAGATGTTGCTTAAGGCGCTAGACGAGGTTGCACAGGCCCCCAACGCGATGATGGCGGCAGAGATGGCAATCATTCGCATGACCCATGTGTCCGAACTGCCCAGCCCAGAAGACCTCTTGAAACGTTTGCAGGATGCGCCGCCGCCCCCACCCCCATCAGGGGGAGGGATGTCTGCGGGCGGTGCCACACGAACGCAGGCGATGGGCACCCCTGCCCCGACGCATTCATCTTCTTCCGGTCCGCACGCCTCTTATAGCGGCGCTGCGGTTGCGATTGCCGCAGATCAGGCGCTCGCCCGCTATCCCACCTTTGAGCACGTGATCGAACTGATCCGATCGAACCGCGACGTGAAACTGCTGGTCGAGGTCGAAGGCTGCGTTCGGCTGGCGGCCTATCAGCCGGGGCGGATCGAATTTACTCCGACCGACAATGCCCCTGCCGACCTAGCGCAGCGCCTTGGTGGTGCCTTGCAGCGCTGGACGGGCAATCGCTGGGCGGTGACTTTGGTCAACGGATCAGACGCGCCGACCATTGTGGAAACCCGCGATGCCGCCGAGATGGCGATCAAGGCGCAGGCCGCGGAACATCCGTTGGTCAAAGCCGTGCTGGACGCCTTTCCCGGTGCGGTGATCGAAGAGGTGCGCACTCCCGATCAATTGGCCGCCGTGGCCGAGGCCGAGGCATTGCCCGAAGTGGAAGACGAATGGGACCCGTTCGAGGAGGAGTGATCCTGTCGTTCCTGCCGGGGATTGCATGGGCGCAGGATTGCGCGGTGCAGCGCCCCGGATGGGATGGCGCGCCGGTGAGCGCGCTGCAGGAAGCGATGTTCCTCGCGTCCTCGCCTGCCGCACTGGTCCTGCTGCTCGGCACCGCCATCGCGATCCGCTTCAAAAGCCAATGGGGGTCACTGGCGGTGGTTCTGGGGTGGACGGCCTTTGTCACCTTTCTGACCATGCTGGCCCCTGCCTCGCGCAAACTGGCGATGGCGGAAGGCTGCGTCGGGTCGCCCGCCTTGTTCATCGGGGTCATCGCTGCAATATGTGTGGGGATGATCTTTTACACCGCGCCGCCGATAAAGGGGCGCTGACCTACGGAGAAACACATGTTCAAGGGTTTGGGCCAAATGGGCGACATGGCCAAGATGATGAAGGCCGCGCAGGAAATGCAGGGCAAGATGGCCCAGATGCAGGAAGACCTTGCGTCACTGACAGTGACCGGCGAAAGCGGCGCGGGTCTGGTCAAGGCAACATCGACGGCCAAGGGTGAGTTGACCGGACTGGACATCGACCCGTCGATCTTCAATGGCGACGACAAGGAGGTGGTCGAAGACCTTATCCTTGCAGCGATTAAAGATGCGCAGCAAAAGGCGCAGGCCAAGGCACAAGAAGAGATGTCCAAACTGACCGAAGGTTTGGGCCTTCCACCAGGAATGAACCTGCCGTTCTGATTATGTATTTTGCCACTGTCATCCTAGGGCTTGACCCGAGGGCCTTTTATCAAACGATCCTCGGGTCAAGCCCTAGGATGACGGACGCATGATGCGTGATGGCGGCGACATAGAGGCACTTATTGCGATGATGGCGCGGTTACCGGGGCTTGGCCCCCGGTCGGCCCGCCGCGCCGTGTTGCACATGATCCGAAAACGCGGGCTATTGCTGGCACCGCTGGCCGATTTGATGACACGCGTGGCGCAGGACGCGCGCGAATGCCTGAATTGCGGCAATGTCGGCACGCAGGACATTTGCGACATCTGTCAGGACAATCAACGCAACAACGGCTTACTGTGTGTCGTCGAAGACGTGTCCGACCTTTGGGCAATGGAACGCGCGGGCGTTTTCAAGGGCCGCTACCACGTCTTGGGCGGCACCCTGTCAGCGCTGGACCAAGTTGGACCAGAAGAACTGCGTATTCCGAAACTGTCGGCACGGGTCGAGAGCGAAGACATCACCGAAGTGATCCTTGCTCTAAATGCAACGATCGACGGGCAGACCACGGCGCATTACATCGCCGATCAGCTGGACGGGCGCGTGGTGATGACGTCACTGGCGCAGGGTGTGCCGATTGGTGGGGAACTGGATTACCTCGACGAAGGCACGATCACGGCCGCGATGAATGCTCGCAAGCCGATTTAGGCTGTTCGCTTCATTCTCTAGCACATCATCGGCAGAAAGCCCTCGTTTCGACACCGTGCATGCGGCAAGACTACGACCAAGCCGATGCGAATTCAGGAGATCAATATGGACATCGAAGACACGGAAAACGGCACCCTTGAACACTGGACGCCAACTGAAGTGGCAACCGCATTCAGCGAAGACAGGATCGTTCTGATCGACGTGCGCACGCCGCAGGAATTTGCGCTTGAGCGGATAAACGGCGCTCTGTTAGCCCCGATGCAGGCGTTCCAGCCGAACCACATGCCGGACCAGTCCAAAAAACAAATCGTGTTCCACTGCGGATCAGGTGTCCGCTCTGCGCGCGTGGCCAAGCTATGCCTTGCAGCGGGGGAAGATCGGATCGCCCATATGGCCGGCGGCTTTGCTGCGTGGAAAGACGATGGTCAGGTCTATATGGGAACCGACATGGCGACGGGAGCCCCCAAAGAAATGCGCAAAACGTAAGAGCTAAAGAAAAACCCGGCACCGCTAGGCGGGCCGGGTTGTTCCCAGAACTGTTAGCACCGATCAACTGCGAGGATCGTCATCGTCCTCATCATCGTCGTCATGCGTGCCATCGGGCAGATTGAAGAAGCTGTCCGCGTCTGCGTAGTCGCTCTTGCTGCCTGACTCGTCTTCGTCATTGGTCGAACCGGACAAGCTGAACGTCTCAAGGCCCTCAATTGCGCTTGGCAGGCGCGGTTCAGCGTCCATTTCAAGGCTTTGTTCGGTGGACACCAGCTTGCGGCGCTCGTCATCGGTCATCACCGCTTCCTGCTTTTTCGCGGCTTTCGCCACGGCGGCATCGAGTTCGGACTGCTTGCAGAGGCCAAGCGCGACCGGATCAATCGGCTGGATGTTGTTGATGTTCCAGTGGGTGCGTTCACGGATCGCCTGAATGGTCGGCTTGGTGGTGCCAACGAGTTTGGAAATTTGACCATCGCTAAGTTCCGGATGGAACTTGACCAACCACAGGATCGACGCGGGGCGATCCTGACGCTTGGACAATGGTGTATAGCGCGGGCCACGGCGTTTTTCTTCGCCTTGGGCGGCCGCATAAACCTTGAGCTTGAGCACGTAGAGCGGGCTTTCTTCGCCCTTTTTGATTTCATCGGCATCAAGTTGGTTGTTGGCGATAGGATCAAAGCCCTTGACCCCGACAGCCACATCGCCATCCGCGATGCCCTGCACCTCAAGTTCGTGCATTCCGGTGAAATCCGCGATCTGCTTGAAGGTCAGTGTCGTGTTGTCCACCAGCCAGACAGCGGTGGCTTTTGCCATAATCGGTTTACCCATCTCGCGTCTCCTTACGCATAGCTTTTTCAATCTCTCGGAGCGGGTCCAAGAGGTCCCGGTCTTCCGGGACGGTTTCCATTGTCAGGGAACTTGGCGGCCTTATAGTCGCGCAGAGGCAAAGAGGGAAGAGGCAATGCGGGTTTTGGTGTTGGCCGTTGTGGGGCTGATCGCGGCGTCGATGGCATGGGCGAAAGGCGAACGCTCTGGTGTGTTCGATTATTACGTCATGTCGCTCAGCTGGTCGCCCACATGGTGCGCCATCGAAGGGGATGCGCGGCAGTCGCCCCAATGCGACGCCGACTTCGGTTGGGTCTTGCACGGGCTTTGGCCGCAATACCATCGCGGCTGGCCGTCCTATTGCCCGACAGTTGAACGCAATCCGTCACGTACCATGACCAATGACATGGCTGATATCATGGGGACGTCCGGTCTGGCGTGGCACCAGTGGAACAAGCACGGCGTGTGTAGTGGCCTGTCCGCAGCGCAATACTATGACCTGTCGCGCAAAGCCTACGGCATGGTGGTGCGACCCGAGATTTTCAGACGGCTAGATAAGGCGGTCACGCTTCCGGCGTCGGTGGTTGAAGAGGCGTTTCTCAAGGCCAATCCCCAGCTTGAGCCTGATATGATCACCATCACCTGTAAGGATGGTCGCATTCAGGAGGCGCGCATCTGCTTATCCAAGGCGCTGGAGCCTGTGCCGTGCGGCCGGGACGTGGTGCGCGATTGCACAGCGACAGATGCGTTGTTCGACCCGATCAGATAACAGTTTTGATCCTGCGGCGCGTGGCAGTCGTATATTTGGGGAATGGCCTTAGGATCTTTGCCCCATGCTCCAAGTCTCCCTTGTCCTCAATATCGTGGTTCTTACGCCCTTGCTTTGGGCACTGTCGCAAGACGCAGCGGGTATCGAGCAGGCCTTCGGACCGGACAGCCCAGCGCGGCGTATCCTGAGTTCGGTATATTTTGCGATCCTTGTGATCAGCCTTGCCTTGCTCGCCGAGCTGGTCTTTTCGACGCGGGATGTGGTGCCCTATGCTGGCGCTCTGCTTGTGATCCAGGTTCTATACAAAGTCACGACAGCGTTTGTTTTGGGCCTCGCGCATCCCGTCGTGATGACGAACCTTTTGATCAGTGCCGTGCATGTCGTCACACTGGTGTCGCTGTTGCGTTAACGCGGGACGGTCCAACCGCCGGGCAGGTCATCACGGCGGGCCTTGGGCGGTTTGATCCGGGACAAAACAGAATCCGCGCCCTTCATCAGTCGGCTAAATCCCGGCGCTTTGCGTACCTGTGCCTTGACCTTCTCAATTTGCATTACGTCGTCGATCCGCCGATCCAAGAAAGCCCAAGTCGCCTGATTGTCGAGCGAATCATCCCCCAGCCAATACAGCACGGTAGAGGAATAGACCCCCGAAAGTGTCGCGCGTTTGGTATACCAGTTGATGTCCTGAGACGCGTCGCCAAGCGCGGTCCATATGCGATCCGCCGTGCCCCAAATCAATTTCGTCCCTTCCGCCGCGTGCATCGGCAACGCAAACAAGGTTGCGCCACGGCGTACTGCCTCTTTGTCTTCGATCAGTTCCAGTCGCAAGCGCACGGCCAATGCAACGCGGTCGCGGAACCGCATTTCGGTCATATCTCGCGCCTCAAGTGCGGCAATCATCGCATCGTCACCCTTGCGGTGATATGCCGTCGCAAGATCGATTGCGCCACGCGGGAACAAGCCCCGCGCCACCGCGGGCGACACATCAACATCAGAAATTGCTGCCTTGAACGCAGTCTCGGACCAGCCATCGAAGGGCACGTGCATCAATGCAGCATCAAGAAGTTCTGTCGCAATATCGCGTGCTGCATCTGTCATGATCGGGCCTCCGAAGGTTCGGTTGCAAAAGTTTCTAATGAAAAGATAGTGCGAACATGCGCATAGCGCCACTGCGACACGATATTCCGGCTTTTGCCAACGCGAAAAAGTGAACGGTTTCGGAACTCTACGGGCTTTTACTACGTTCTATTAATGCGGTAGGTAGCGGCCTTCCCTTCGGTTTTCAGCCCAGCAGGATTTCTCCGTGACACGGCAATCGGTCGACATCACCCTGATCTGTATTGCAGCAGCTGTGCTGTTCGCGGCGTTTGCAGCGTCAGCCTTATCAGGCGAAGTTTTTTTCAAGTATTTCGGCGCAGAAGATTCTGTGATCGAAAACGCGACCGCGATCTTGTTGGCGATTTGCGGCGTGGCGTTATGGGCGCGCGCCCTTAGTGCCCGATCGTCTTTCTCCCGCGGCGCTGTCATTCTGGGGGTGTTGTACGGGCTTGTTTATATTTGGGCCGGAGGCGAAGAAATCTCGTGGGGACAGCGACTACTGGATTACGAGAGTCCAGAATTTTTTCAGGAAAACAACGACCAACAAGAATTCACCTTCCACAATCTTGTTGTCGGTGGTGTGAAGCTGGATGAACTGATCTTCGGTCCGGTGCTGTCTTACGTTATTTTAAGTTACCTGATTGTGCTGCCACTGGTTTGGCCGCGCGTGGCGTGGGTGCAACGCCTGGTGCGCCGAATGATCATCCCGGTGCCGCGTCCATATCACGCCGCAGTGGCTTTAGCCGTGACGCTCATTATTCCCATCCTTGACGAAAGCCGCCGATGGGAGGTTTATGAATGCATTTTCGCACTCTTGTCCTTGGCGATATTCTTGCATCCGGCGAACCCGATAAACGACTACGGCACAACGCATGACCCTATGATCGGGTGACTGGACAAACGGCCAGAGCCTTGCTATACGGCGCGTTCCTGCAAATCCTTGCAAATCCAACTTAGAAAGGTGGTGAAAACCACATGCAGGTTAGTGTTCGTGACAACAACGTCGATCAGGCGCTCCGCGCTCTGAAGAAAAAGCTGCAGCGTGAAGGCGTTTTTCGTGAAATGAAGC
>JANSYF010000117.1 GCA_024742575.1 Paracoccaceae bacterium
ACGTGGCAGTTGGCGCTGGAACCGATTTCCGCTCCTAGCGAGCCATGCCGCGCGATGCTCAATTTCAAGTCGTATTGAACGGCCGCTCTTACTTTCCCAGCGCATCCCTATCGCACCTGCAGCGAACTTCCGGAATCCGCCGATTCTGTGGAAAAACAACGTGTTGCTGGCGCAGAAATAGCCGTTCCAAATCGGGCGTAAGCGCCTTTCTTACTAGGCTTTGCGCATTTTCTGCGGTGCAGGAAAGACCTTGGCCAGTTTGCGGAGGTTCTGGGCGGTGGCGGCGAGTAGGAATTCGTCATTCGCGCCGCATGGGCCACGTAATCGGAGCCGCCCCAGCCCGAGAATGCGTTTGAGGTGGGCGAAGAGCATCTCGACTTTCTTCCTGAGCTTCATCGCGATCTCATATTCTTCGGTTTTGGCCAATTCCCTGGCAACTTGGCGCGCATCTTCGTGCTCCTCGCGGGTGATCTTGCGCGCGTCAGCGTTGGGGCAGCATTTTTGCTTGGACGGGCAGACCTGACAGACGTCCTTCAAAGCACGGTAGCGGGCTGTGCCTTTGCCCGTCGGGCCCCGGTTCGGATCGGAATAATTCCTGCGAAACTGTTTGAGCGCGTGACCCTCGGGGCAGATGTATTGATCATTCTCAGCGTCCCATTCGAAATCTGTGCGTGTCCAAGTGCCGTCGGCGCGGGCGGCCTTATCGATTACCGGGATGTAGGGATCGATCTCGCGATCCACGAGCCAGCCGAGCATTGGGCCGGAGCCATAGGCAGTGTCAGCGATCATCCAGTCAGGGACCAGGCCGAACCTATCTTTCACCCGTGTCAGCATGGTCTGCGTCGATCCAACCTCCGCTTGCCGGATGGAACGGGTACCTTCGACATCCAAGATGACACCATGATCCGTGTCGATCAGGTAATTGTCGGAATAACTGAAGAATGCCGGACCCTTACGCGCCGCAGTCCATTGACTGGCAGGATCGGAATGCGAGGTGAACTTCGGCTTTACCTCGCTGGCTGCACCGAATGCCGCCTCATCGAGTGTGTCGAGATACTCGCGCACCGCACGAGGCGCATCCGCTGGGTCGATACTTGCCGCGTCCCATTCTTCCTTCGGCGTCGAGTTCTGTTTGTTGGCATCCGCTTCGATCAGGCTGGCGTCCACTGCCATACGTTGCCCGCTGGCGAGGCCTTCTTCGATACAACGGGCAACGGTTGTCTCAAACAGATGGCGTAGCAAGTCGCTTTCTCGAAAGCGGCCATGACGGTTCTTTGAGAAGGTTGAGTGATCCGGGATGCGATCATTCAGATCAAGACGGCAAAACCAGCGGTATGCCAAGTTGAGGTGGACCTCTTCACAGAGCCGGCGCTCGGATCGGATGCCAAAACAATAGCCCACCAAAAGCATGCGGATCAAAAGCTCGGGATCGACCGACGGGCGGCCTGTGTGGCTGTAGAAATCCGCCAGATGCGTGCGGATACTGCTCAGATCGACGAACCGATCAACCGATCGCAGCAGGTGATCTTGCGGGACATGATCTTCAAGCGAAAACTCATAGAACAGCGCTGGTTGTGCTTCCTGTCTCGGCCCCAACATTCGTCAATCCTCCCGCTCACAAGCAGAATTGAATCAGCAGATCAGCCCTCGATCAAGCAAGAGTTTTTCAACAAAATACGCCGTGCGCGTTGCTGATGCTGCAGATGCGGGCAAATGGCGCGCAGATGCAGCGAACGACTGGAAGGTCACCCGCAAAGCCGCCCGTCACTCGGCCTTGCTGAACTCCCGCGCGAGAATTTCCCGCGCATGCGCGACCCCTTCTGGGGTCAGGCTCAGCGATTTCGCCTTGTTTTTGGGATCAAAAATCAGGCCTTTCTCGAAAAGCCGGTTGGTGATGGCCCAATCGATTCCCTTCCAGACCTGATCGCCGTAATGCAGCGTCAGGCTAAGGATCGCGAGAGCCGCATCATCAATCTTATCGATGTCGAGTGCCATCTCCCCCTCGTTTTCCTGTGTCTGCCCGCTTTTCGAACCGCGGCCGCGCATCATGCATAACCCCGCCGCTTCTTTATCGCCGCAAGTTTCATCAGCGCGGTTACGGCGCGCCCTTCATCTGGATGCTGCTCAATCATCATCTGCCCGCGCGCGCCAATGCGGCCCCATTCGCGCACCAAGCTGGCGCCCCCAAAGAGATCGGGCTGAATGCTCATGCAGTAAAACCGCCGCATGTTGCAGGCTGGATCGATCCGCCGCATCCGCAGGTCGGTCGGGAACACCTCAAGTTGAGCGACAGAGTGAGACATATCGTGATCCAGCAGGCTTTCTTCCACAATATCAAGTGGACGCATGCCCTGCCACCTTGATTTCCGCGCGAGGGGAAAAGAGGGCTCATGCCCCCTTCTCGAACTTCATGACCGGGATGCCCTGCTTTTTAGCCTTGTCGGCAAGGTTCTCCTGGATACCCGTGCCGGGGAACACCAGAACACCCACGGGAAGCACGTCCAGCATCGCGTCATTGCGCTTGAAGGGGGCAGCCTTGGCGTGCTTGGTCCAGTCGGGCTTGAAGGCCACCTGGGTCACGCCCCGGGCCTCGGCCCATTTGGCGGCGATGAGTTCTGCGCCCTTCGGGCTACCACCGTGCAGAAGGACCATGTCGGGATACTTGGTCCGGACCTGGTCGAGCTTGCCCCAGATCAGGCGGTGATCGTTGAAGTCGGTGCCGCCGGTGAGGGCGACCTTGGGGCCTGCGGGGAGCATCACCTCGGTTTCCGCGCGGCGCTTGGCGGCCAGGAAGTCGCGGCTGTCGATCAGCGCTGCGGTCATGTGTTGGCGGTTCACCATCGAGCCCGTGCGGGGGCGCCAGGTCGATCCCGTGTGATGGACGAACTCGGTGGCGGCGTGATCGCGCATCATGTCCATGCAGTTGCGCCGTTCGATCAGCGTCAGGCCTTCAGCCGTCAGGCGCTCAAGTTCGGTGGATTTCACCTCGGAGCCGTCCTGCTCCCGCTGGAGGCGGCGCTGCACCTGCTCGTTCTCGTCGAGCGACCGCTCAATCCTCGCCGTGGCGCGGTGAAAGAGGTTGACCTGGCCCCAGAGCACCTCTTCGAGGTCGGGTTCCATGCGGGTGTCTTCCAGGGTCGCGACGAGGGCATCGAAAATGTCTGCGACGGCGACCGCGAGGCGCTGCCCATCGGGCATCGGGCGCGGATCGGGCTCGTCAAAGGGACGGAAGCCATAAAGCTGCAGCTCATCGAGCGCTTGGGCGGTCTGGGATGCGGTGTGGGCGGGTTCATACGTGTCGTCGTGAGTGTGGATCGTCATCAGTTTCTTGCCTCCGGGCCTGTCTCATCCGCGCGACAACCCGCGCGGCCTTCATGGGCTGCGAAAGCTGTCACTGGGGACGTCCCCTCACCCCGCCTTCGGGGCCGGAACGCATGTGGAGGAGGGCGGCAGGCAAGCTATTTGTTTCGCGATGCAAAGCGGGGGCTCGTCCCCCGCGGCGGAAATAGCTTGCCTGACGCCCTTGATGAGGCGTCCCCTTTGACGGCCGCCTGCCCATCTCTTGAAGGCCGCTCGGGTGTCGGGTGGATGAGATTTACCCGGGAAGAGGCAAAGGTGATGATCCACACCCGCGACAGGACTGCAGGACCCCTACCCCCTCTGCCCCTGACCGCCCCCTGCGCGATGCGGCTCAGCCCAACAGGCGTTGGCGATCCTCAAGCCCGATCTGCCCTGCCAGATGCTGGCGCAGCGCCTCCTTGCCGTTCGCGCGGAGATCATCGTTGAAATCTCCGAGCAG